>JACPDC010000241.1 GCA_016184235.1 Deltaproteobacteria bacterium
AAGCCGCCGGAGGGCGTGGGATTGGATCACGGCCGCAAGCTCGCGGCGCAGGAGAACCTGCCGCTGCTCGAGCAGGTGATGGCGGCGCTGGGCAATGAGACGCAGCGCGGCGGCGAAGAGGTGGTGGGGATTCAGGAAGGGACGGTGCGCATCGACCGCGACTCCTACCCCGTTATCCGGAATCCCAAGGCGGACCAGAAAGTCATTCTGGACGCATCGGGCAAGATCCCCGCGTCGCTCAAGTCCAAGCTGGAGTCCCCGGGCTCGGCTACGCCGGTGGTCTCGGTAAAAAAGGGCGACACCCTGCACGATACCGTGAGCAGCCTGCTCGCGCGCCTGGGTTATCAGTCTTTGCCCGCGAACCGGCCGGTCGAGGTCCGCGACGGCGGCGTGGGCGTGCAGGTAAAAGGGGAGTGGATGGTGGCCGGGCCGGAGGAGAGCGGGGGAAAGCAGGACGTCATCATCATCAACCTGACCGATGCCGCCGGCAGAACGCCGGATTACCTGCGCGACTACCTCTCGTTGAAAGGGATGAGTCTCAAAGAGATCATGCTCCCCGGCCTTCCTCTTCCGATGGCGCCTCCTTCCCCGGCGGGCAGGCCGGAAGCGAGCGGAAATCCGATCGAGACGTGGCCGCGGGACAAGGGCGCGTTGACGGATGCGCTGCTCAAGAGCTACGGGATCGATTTTACCAGCGCGCACCAGATCTCGGTCGCGCTGCGGGAAGGGATTCGCCTGGAGACCAAGGTGGACAGGCTCTTCGAGTTCGGCGGCGGCAAGGTCGCTCTGGTCTTCCGGGCGGTCGGAGACGAGACCAGGAAAGCGCTCCAGGAACGGGAGAAAATAAGGGTCGTGGAGCTCGATTTCGCCTCGCTCTCGTCGCGCGATCTATTATCGCGGCTGTTGAATCTGCTTGGCGAGAAGACCTCGTATCGAGAGCACCGTTTTTCCGCGGTGGAAGGAACGGCGAAAGATAAGATGGTGGTAAGCGTCGCCGGTTTCCTGCTCTCCGGCCGCTCTCTCTTGCTGACCGACCGCGAGGTTCCCAAGGGCGTGCAGGGGCTGTTCGTCGAAAAAGGGCTGCGCGTGGTGCGCTTCCAATGAGGACTCGTTCTACCCTGGCGCTGCTGTTGGCGATCGGGCTGGCGCTGCCGGCATGCGCGGCGCGCAGCCAGCGTCCGGGGAATAGCGCGGCGGTAGCGTCGGCGCAGCCGGCGCAACCGCGCTGCGCGGACCGGGTCGACAGGGCGAAGACCGGCGGGATGGTGGGATCGGTTTTGGGAACCATCGCGGCGAGCCTCTTCGGCACGCCGGCGCTCGGCATCGCCTACCAGGGCGCGGGCTATGTCATGGGTTTCGCTAGCGGCAGTCCTTGCGCCAAGGCCGCGCTTCACGCCGAAACCCCTTCGAAAGTTCAGGTTGAGCCGGTTCCTGTATCTCAAATCACCGAGGAAGATATTTAGAGAATCCTTGTGAAGGATGAAAGCGGAAACGATGAAAGCGGAAAATTTCCGTTTTCAGCTTTCATAATTCATCCTTTGTGGCGGTGTGCCGGACGCGCCCGTAGCTCAACTGGACAGAGCATCAGACTTCGGATCTGAGGGTTGGGGGTTCAAGTCCCTCCGGGCGCGCCAACATTTCCAATAAGTTACGCGCCTCAAGTCTGATCTTCTTTCCAATTGTTTCCAAATTTGTTTCCACTCTCAGGCGGAAGCCGCCTCTTTCGGCCTCTTGCAAATCGAGGGTCAGTAAAAAGGTAAAAGTAAAAAGTAAAAAAGCCGTGCTCGTGTTAGCCCTTCGGCTATGCTCAGGGCCTCAAGGAGGTGGATGACCAGGATCAGAAAGTGTAGGATAGAAAACATGACAATTACTAAGCAGGCGGTGGCAAACAAGATTGCAGCCTACTTGCGCCACGAAATCTCTCTCACCGAACTGGTGGACTGGGCTGAAAACGCGATGACGGAGGGGGAGTTCGCGGAGCGGGAAGCGGCTGACCTTTCCGGCGTCGTGTCGCGGCCTAATCTCATCTCCACCTCTCGCGAATTCCCACATCTTTCCCATCTGCTTCGGCCCGCGCAATCTCAGCGCGGCGGGAGCGGGCCGGACTCGGCAAGCTTCTTGTAGAACGCGATCACCTCGGCCTCGCGCGGCAGCTCCCGTACGGCCCTCTCTACGTCCTCCCCGGTGATGGGCGTGGGCTCTCTGCCCATCAGCTTCTTGAATTCCTCGTGGATCCTTGAACGCCTTCGCCACCGCTTCGCGCAGGATCTTCACCAGCTCCTTGGGAGTCCCGGGCGGGAGATGCAGCGGCCAGCGGGGATACTGAAAGGCGCGGAACAGATCGATGACCTTGCGCTCGGTGTCGGTTTTCGTGAAGCGCTCGAGATCGGGGAGATTGGCGAAGCGCGGATCGGACTTGCCTTTGGGATTCATGATGGTGGCGTGGAAATGGAGCTTTTCCGCGATATCCTTCCGGAGCAGGGTGTCCACGTTGCTCGTGGTTCTGGCATCGACTTCGGCGTTCGCCATGGCGATGTCCAGCTCCGGATCTGTAAAGCCCACGACAAATCTCGGCTCTTTAAGCTCGAGCACGCGGGTGAAAAGCCGCCCGGTAACGTAGACGGAGTGGCCGACCGAGTGCGCCCCGATCCGAATCCCCGAGGCGCGCCGGAGCTTTTCCAGGCTGTCGAGGCCGGCCTCCTTGCGGCTGAAGAAGATGTAGGGGTTGCCGATCTCCGTCGAGCCGAGCCAGATGAATTTGTCGATATCGTACTTGGCCCCGGGCAGGCCGAGGATCGGTCCGGGGATCACGCCGCCGCCCGCCGAGCCGATGGTGAGACCGTCGGGCTTGAGCCGGTAAAGGTGGTTGGCGGCCTTTATCCCGGCGGCCCCGGTCATAAATTCGAGGACGATATGGGGGTTTCCGGGAATATATTTCTTCAGATAGTTCGCCAGCGGCCTCACCTGAAACTCTCCCGAGCCGCCCGGCCCGCCGCCGCGGATGATGGCGATGGTCTTGCCTTCGTAGTAGGAGGTCTGGGAGAGGGCGCGATCCGGAAGAAACCAGACGCAGGCGATTCCTAAGGCCAGCATCCAGGCAGGGACCGATCTGGTCTTGCAACTCATACATTCACCTCCGTTTACCGCCGTCGCTATGGCAGCGAAAGCGGCCCTACACTACCTTTCCCGCCCAGCCGCCTGCAACCCTGCGGCAGTAGAAATTTTCATTTGAAGTGATATTACGACTTCAGTGCGCCGACCTCGAAGGCGCAAGGAGGGTTGCATGAGCAGAAGTCCGGGACCGATCAATCTTTTCGAATTTGAGGCCCTCGCCAGGAAGCGCCTGCCCAAAAAGGAATACGATTACATCGCCGGGGGCGCGACCGATGAGCTCAGCGTGGAGCGGAACCGCCGCGCCTACGAGTCCTGGGCCTTGCGCCCGAGGGTGCTGAGGAACGTGAACGCGCTGGACCTCTCCACCACGGTGCTGGGGAAGAAGGTGAGCCTGCCGGTTCTTCTGGCGCCTTGCGGAGGGCATAAGAAGGCGCACCCCAAGGGGGAAATCGCCACTTACCGGGCGGCGGCTGCCGCCGGGACCATCCTGGCGGTCAGCGCCAATGCCAGCACCTCCTTTGAAGAGTTGGCCAGGGCGGCTGCGGGCCGTCTCTGGCTCCAGTTCTATCCTTTCCGCGACCGGGAGATGACGAAAAGCTGGCTCAGGCGCGCGCAAGAGACGGGCTATGAGGCGGTCTGCATCACTCTGGACTCCGTCTGGCCGCCCAAGCGGGAGCGCAACATCCGCAACAACTATAAACAACTCCGCGGCGTCAACTACCCCAAGGCGGCTCCGGGGGAGAGTCCGGTCCGGGGCGGAGGAGACCCTGCGGCCACCTGGAAGGATTTGGAGTGGATCAAAGCGCAGACCGACCTTCCGGTGGTCGCCAAAGGAATCATGACGCGCGAGGACGCCGAGCTCTGCGCCGAGGTAGGAGCCGACGCCATTATCGTCTCCAACCACGGCGGCCGCCATCTCGACAACACCCTGGCGACGATCGAGGTGCTCTCCGAGGCCGTGGCCGCTGCCAAGGGTCGGGTGGAGATTCTGCTCGATGGAGGTGTCAGGCGTGGGGCCGACGTCGTGAAGGCCCTGGCATTGGGGGCCAGGGCCGTCTTCATAGGCCGCCCGCTCTTTTGGGGTCTTGCCGTGGACGGTGAGCGAGGCGTCGCCCGGGTGTTGGAGATTCTCCGTGAGGAGATCGAGATCACCATGGCCAAGTGCGGCAGGTCTACCGTCGCGAGCATCGATTCCACCGTGGTGGTCAAGGCACCGCCGTTGTGAGAGAGCCGGGGCAGAGAGGATGAAGAGGGTATCTTATAAGGGCCATTCGATCGAGCTGGTCTCGCACCGGCTGGGATCGGGGGGATGGGTTGCCCGCGCGACCGTGATCATCCACGAAGCGAATACCGTTAAAAAGGTCCCAGTCTTCGGCCGGCGCAGGGCGAGCTTCGATTCCCGGCGAGAGGCCGACGCCTATGCCCTGGAGCTGGCGAGGCTGTGGGTGGAGGGGAGAATCTGGGGCGCAAACGGCCACGGATAGCAACAGGCTCGCTCCGACGCACCGCTGTGTGGCGAAAGCCTCGATGGGTAACCGGGAAGAAAGGATGTCAGTCAAGCTTCGGCTGCGGGCCGGGGCGGATTCCTGCGATATCCGGATCTTCACCATCCGTCCGCGGCTCGGCCGTCGCCTTTTCTTCCCTGCGCTGGAGGCGGCGGAGCGCCTTTTCCTTCTGCTTGGTCTGGCGCGCCATCTCTTTTTGGCGTTTTTTAAACGTCTCGCTTGCCATACTCAATACTCTAGCATATACAGCGGATAACGCGAACCGCCTTTCGCAATTGCCGCAATAAAATACTTTCCAGCGCCGGCTGTATCCGCCGATCTGCTGCCCCTGGCGAATACCCTCCCGGCGTTGTATTCTAGCAAACAAAGCGGCGTGCGACCGCATAACCGCGCTACAGGAGAGACAGATATGCAGCAAGAGAATAGCCAGAAAAAGCTGGCTGTGCTGATCGACGCGGACAATACTCCGCCCGCGATCATTGACGCATTGCTGGCGGAAATTGCCAAGTACGGCGTCGCGAGCGTCAGGCGCATTTACGGTGATTGGACCACCCCTAATTTGCGGGGATGGAAGGATGTCCTTTTGGAACAGGCTATCCAGCCGATCCAGCAGTTCCGATATACCGTCGGAAAGAACGCGACGGACAGCGCCCTGATCATTGATGCGATGGATTTGCTGTATACGGAGAAGCTTGACGGCTTCTGCATCGTGTCGAGCGATAGCGACTTTACGCGCCTGGCGTCGAGAATTCGAGAGGCCGGCCTTATCGTGTACGGCTTTGGTGAAAAAAAGACTCCCAAGGCCTTTGTCGGCGCCTGCGATAAGTTCGTCTATACGGAAATACTGCGCGAGGATGAGCCGACGGGCCCGCGAGGAAAGAAGACCACCGACCTGAACCAGGATACAACGCTGGTCAATCTATTGAGAAATGCCGTTGAATACTCCGCGAGCGACGACGGGTGGGCGTATCTGGGCCTGATAGGCCAGCACATCGCGAATCAGGCTCCTGAGTTCGATCCTCGCAACTACGGCTACAAGAAGCTCGGCGACCTGGTTAGAGCAACTCAGCTGTTCGATGTGGATGAACGGCGTTCTGCCGATTCACCGGGGATATCGGTGTATGTGCGCGATAAACGAAAGAAGCAATCGACAACTACAGCTTAAGGGCCGTTCCATCGAGCCGGTCTCTCACCGGCTCTCTTATTTAGCCGCGAAGCAATAGAGCAGGCCGGCGCCGCCGGAAGACTTCAGGTCCTCCTGACCGCAGCCGCGCGAGGCGTGCGCCGAGTTCCACGAGGAGACTCCGGGCGAGAGTCCCTCGCGGTCATGGTGGCCGACCTGGGCCTTGCCCGCGAGCTTGCCGGCGTTGCCGGCGGTCCAGTTCCGGCAAGTCAGGTCGGCTCCCGCCGCATAGGCCGTGCCGTCGGGCTGCGAGCCGGTGAGAATGTCGTGCTTGTTCGGGGTATCGCCGCGGCCGTTGACCCGGTTGCCCTTTTCGTCGAGCGCCGTCTCCCTCTTGAGATTGTTATGGTCCGAGTGCAGGTCGGCGACGTTATCCGCGATCTTCACTCCTTTGGCGTTGTGCCAGGGACCCGCGCCGATGCGGTCGCGCGCGTTTACGGCGGGCTTTCCGTCCATGGCGCTCGCGCTGAGATAGGCGCGCCAGGTCCGGCTGCCCGCCCCGGCGGCCGCGGCGAGCTTCTGGCAGTATCTGTCGGCCCCGTCCAATCCGCCGAGATTGGCGCCGTTGCCGGCTCCTTCGCGGGTGACGAAAAAGCTCATCGAGGCGTTTTGGTCCTGCGCGGCGTCCAATGTCATCCCGACTAGAGCCAGTATCGCCATCGCGACGGCAAGTTGGATTTGTCTCATTTTCATTTCCCCCCGGTTTGTTGGCGCTATTTTTTCATGTCCTCACGAAACCTATTCCACGCCGCTATCCCGGCTTCGGCCGCCTTGTCGTCCACGCCCTGAGGCAATCCGGCGACCCCCACGGCGCCCACTAACCGGTTACCCACGGCCAGCGGAATGCCGCCGCCGACGAGGTAAACCTCGCCGGGGTACATGTTCATGATGCCGAAGTAGCGGTCGGGGCGGCTCTTGGCGAGTTGCGCCGCGGTCTCGGTGCGATCACGCAACATGAGCGACGCGTAGGCCTTCCCTTTGGCAAAGCGCTCGAGGTGGAACGAGGCGCCTTCCATGCGGTCGGCGGAAATGAGCTGCCCCGCGTCGTCCAGTATGACGACGGTCATGCGCAGTTTCTGCTCGCGCGCGTAGGCTACCGCGGCGTCGATGATGACGCGCGCCTCGTGGAGCGATAGAGCCGTCGGCGGCGCCAGCGGCCGCGGCGCATCGGCGGCCGACGCGGTGACGGCATAAGCGAGGTATCCGAGGTGCAGGGCTAGGCAGAGCGCGGTCGTGGCGAATCGTCCGGGCGTGGATAATGTTTTCATGGGTCGCCTCCTGAAGGGTCAGAGTTCTAGCGGCGGGATCTTAGCATCGCATGTCGGCGCGGACAAGTCGGTATCCGGAAAGGGTCGAGTCTGTTTTTCACCTTGCAACTTTTCCGCTTCTGCTGTAAAGGATATGCCTGATATGGATTCGAAGAGGCGAGTTCTCCTCGCGGAAGACCACCCCGGGACCATCGAGGTGATGCAAACGGAGCTCGAGGTGTTAGGCTACGAGGTGGTGGTCGCGCAGGATGGACAGGAGGCGGTGGAAAAGGCCGCCACGGAGTCGCCCGATTTGATTGTCATGGACATCATCATGCCGAAGCTGGACGGCTTTCAGGCCACTGCCCGCATACGAGAGAATCCCAGGACCAGGGATATTCCGATACTGGCGGCGACGGCGCTGGCCAGGCCGGGGGATAGAGAGAAGTGCCTGGAGAGCGGCTGCGACGGCTATATCGCAAAACCGTTCACTCACAGGCAGCTTGGCGCGGCCATCGATCGACTGTTCGAGGCTCGGGAATAGGGGCTGCAAGGACAGTTTTCTCGTCACGCCGGATTCCGCTAAAATTTGCCCGCCCAACGGACCCGCCGGCTCCCGCGAAAGGCGACAGGAAGGGGAGGAACATGCGCCAGTTTGAATACCGCATCCTTCGCGCCAATGATGTGTCGGAAGGCACGCTGGACGAGCTTGGAGGCGAGGGCTGGGAGCTCGTCTGTTCCACCCAGAGCATAGTTTACGGGAGCTGCCTCGTCCTCAAGAGGGAAAAGAGCGGCGCTCCCGACGACGCATAAGAGCGGTGGCCATGGAGGTCGTGGCGGCGCTGATCTGCCGGCGGGGACGGCTCTTGGTCTGCCAGAGGAGCGCAGCCGGCTCGTTCCCCCTGAAGTGGGAATTTCCCGGGGGAAAAGTGAAAACGGGGGAGGGGCATCCCGCGGCGCTCACGCGGGAGCTTCGGGAAGAGCTGGGGATTGAGGTCCGATCCGCCGCCGAGGTCTCGCGCCACAAGCACGGCTATGCCGACGGCACCGAGGTGGAGCTGCGGTTCTACCGCGTCGACGACTACGACGGGACGGCGGAGAATCGGGTCTTCCAAAAGATCCTGTGGGTCGAGATCGAAAGGCTCCGCGAGATCGACTTCCTGGAAGGGGACTTGCCGCTGGTCGAGAAATTGACGCGCCGGGAGCTGATTCTTTAGGGCATGCGCTCCATCGTCCTGGCGCTCCTCGGCTCGCTCTGCTTCGCCTTTTCCAATGTCGCCATCCATCGCGGCCTGCAGGGGACGGACTATTTCACCGGGCTGCTGGTGAACCTGGCGTCCAACGCCGTTTTACTCTGGATATTTCTTGCCTTTACTTCTGAAAGAGCGGAGATCTGGCATCCGGTCAATCTCATCTTCGTCGGCGTCGGCCTCCTGGTGCCGGGTCTGGCGCGCTACTTTATTTTCAAGGGGATGGAGCGCCTGGGCTCTTCGATCTCCTCCGTGCTTCTCAACTCGGCCCCGCTGTTCGCGATTCTATTCGCCCTTTTCTTTCTCGCAGAGATCCCGACGCTGACGAATCTAGCCGGCGCCCTTTTTATCGTGGGCGGCATCGTCTCACTCTCCTGGAAGGGTGAGAGCAGGACCTGGCGCACCGCGGACCTGGGGTTTCCCCTGGCGGCGGCCTTTCTCTTCGCCCTTCGGGACAACCTGGTGCGCTTCGGCCTGCTTATCATTCAATCTCCGATCCTGGGCGCGAGCATCGCCGCGACCACTTCCGCCGTAACCATGGGAGCGGTCTACCTCGCCGGCGAGTCGCGCCGGAACTGGCAGAAGGCCAGCGGCAAGGGGCTGCGGCATTTTTTCGTTTCCGGCTTCCTTAATTTTCTCTCCTACATCTGTATATATACCGCCCTGGCCCTTGACCGCGTTTCCATCGTTTCTCCTCTGGTCAACTCCTCCTCCCTCTTTCTCCTGCCCATCGCCCACTTTATGCTGCGGGACGTGGAACAGATCACCGCCCGCAAGGTCTACGCGGCGGGGATGGTCCTGTTCGGGGTCTTCCTGATTTCCTGGGAGAAGCTTTGAGCTCGCAGGACGCAGTTCGGGAGCGCCTTTGCCGCTAAAGGGGCGCCCCGGGCCGCGCCGGTTTGACAGAAAAGCGGCCGGAAGGTATCCTACAGGAACATTTTTTAGCCCCCTTATGAGCTGGAAGAGACTTATCGCCGCGCTGGCGCTGTCCTGGCCGATTTTCCCCGGTGGTTCGCCGGCCCGGGCCGACATGTACGTCCACAAGGATGCCCAGGGAGTGCTCCATTTCACGAACGTCCCGAGCCAACCCGGCTACCGGCCCGTCATCCGGGAGTGGGGGAGCGGTTTGTCGGCTTTGAGGATGCCGCCGGGCCGTATCGAGGAGATTATCAGTTCGGCCTCCAATCGTCACGGCGTGGATCCACACTTGGTTCGGGCGGTCATCAAGGCCGAGTCCGATTTCAATGCGCACGCCCGTTCCCCGAAGGGGGCGCAGGGATTGATGCAGCTCATGCCGGAGACCGCCCGTCTCCATAATGTCGGCAACGTTTACGATCCGGATGAGAACATCGACGGAGGCGTGCGCCATCTGCGCCTGTTGCTGGATCGCTACCAGGGAGACCTCCGGCTGGCATTGGCGGGATACAATGCCGGCATTCAGGCGGTGGAGAAATACGGCGGGATCCCGCCCTATGCGGAAACCAGGGAGTACATCCGCCGTGTCCTCAACTACCATCAGCGGTATCGGGGAAACGGGACCATCTCGATCAGGGAAGAAGTTAGGCGATAAATAGAAATTTTGCTTCGCCTGTGTGGACGCTGCCCAACCTCCTGAGCTTTTTTCGCATCGCCATTATCCCCGTCGTAGTCTATCTCCTGACATTTACCGACCAGGCTTCCGGACTCCTGGCCGCGCTCTTGTTCGCGCTCGCCTCGGTGACCGATTTCTTCGACGGCTATCTGGCGCGCCGCTTTGGCGCGGTGTCCAACCTGGGAAAGATCCTGGATCCGTTGGCCGACAAACTCATTATCATCACGGTCCTGATCATGCTGGCGGCCATGGACCGGTCCGGAGGGCCGGAGGTGCCGGGTTGGCTGGTGGTGCTCGTCGTGGGCCGTGAAACCGCGGTGACCGTCCTGCGCGGCATAGCGCTGACGGAGGGAATCGTCATGGAGGCCGAGGAGCTGGGCAAGTACAAGTTTCTGCTTCAGGCCGTCGCGGTCTTCGCGCTCATAGTGCATTTTCCCTACCTCGGCATCCATTTCTACGTGGTCGGGATATATTTCCTGCTGCTGGCGACGGCGATCGCTCTGTGGTCCGGCATTCAGTACCACATCAAGTTTTTTCGCCTGTTGCAGCAGAGAGCGAGCGTGAGCGGGCGCAGGGCAAATTGACAAAGAGACCGGATCGGTTTAAGGTAAGCGCAGTTTATCTTATGCGGGTGTAGCTCAGCTGGCTAGAGCGTATGCTTGCCAAGCATAAGGTCGGGAGTTCGATCCTCCTCACCCGCTCCATAAAAAAGCCCTTGAGAAATCGAGGGCTTTTTTATTTTTCTTCCCTCGTATATTCATTTTCCCTCGCCCCTCAATAAGCCTCGCGCTATCACCAGCCTCTGGATCTCCGATGTGCCTTCATAGATCCTCAAGGCTCGGACATCCCGATAGAGCCGCTCCACCACACTGCCCACTACCACTCCCATCCCTCCGTGAATCTGCAACGCTTGATCCACCACCCTTTGCGCCGCCTCGGTCGCGTAAAGCTTCGCCATCGAGGACTTCTCGTTCAGCCCTTTCTCCCCTTGATCGCACACCCATGCCGCCTGGTACACCAGCAACCGCGCCGCTTCCAGCTCCGTGGCCATCTCGGCCAGCTTAAACCGTATCCCCTGGAATCCCGCCAGCGCCTGCCCGAACTGCCGCCTCTGCCGGCTGTAATGAAGCGCCTCCTCCAAGGCCCTCTGCGCTAACCCGAGCGCCGCCGCTCCCACTGTGCAGCGAAGCACCTCCAGTGTCCCCAGGGCAATCTTGAGTCCTTCGCCCTCTGTGCCTAAGAGCTGGCTCTCGGGAACCAGACACTCCTCAAAGCCGATCACCCCAATCGGATGGGGAGAGAGAACGCGGGTCCTCTCCTTCAAGACCAGTCCGGGAGTATCAGCCTGC
>JACPDC010000203.1 GCA_016184235.1 Deltaproteobacteria bacterium
TAGGTTCGCTCGGGACCTGACTCGCTTCCCGAAAGCAATAGTGTAGTGGTTAATCCGAATCTCCACGTCTGGTGCTTTCGGGTCGCTCCGCCAGGCCCCTCGCTCTTGGGGTGAACCGCCGGAGGTGGATCGAAAGATCGATGCACCAGACGTGGAGCTTCAAGCGTATCTTCAGGTGCAGCGTAGCACGACTATATTGCATCGATCTTGAGAGACGCCTTCGGCGGAGATGAGAGCGGATTTCTTGAGGACTCTTGCGATTCCTGTCGCTCTCGCCTAGGTTATCGCATGGCCATGCGCGCGAAATACGTGCACACCAATCTGATCGCCAGGGACTGGCGCAGGCTGGCGGAGTTTTACCAGAAGGTCTTCGGATGCGTCCCTGTCCCGCCTGAACGTGATTTCTCCGGAAAAGATCTGGAGGCGGGCACGGGTATTCCAGGGGCGCGTCTTGAAGGACTGCATCTGCGCCTGCCGGGCTATGATAAAGACGGCCCGACGCTGGAAATATTCCAATACAGCCCGGAAGAAAAAGGCTTGGAACCCAGAGTCAATCGCCCCGGCTTTGGCCATATCGCGTTTTCCGTAGAAAATGTCGAGTCGGCGCGAAAAGAAGTTCTTGCTTCAGGCGGTCGCGCCGTCGGCGAGATCGTCACCCTGGAAGTCCGCGAAAAGAAGTTCTTGCTTCAGGCGGTCGCGCCGTCGGCGAGATCGTCACCCTGGAAGTCTCCGGCGGGGCCAAAGTGACCTGGTGCTACGTCACCGATCCCGAAGGCAACGTGATCGAACTGCAGTCGTGGTCGAAATGAAAACTTGTCGTGCAATCACGCTGCTCTTTTAGCCACTAGGGCCACGAAGACCTCGGCATCGAGAGCTTGGGCGATCCGCCGTAACAGGGGAAGGGAGTGGCGGCCATAGCCGGCTTGCTCGATTGCCGAAATCGCTTGCTGGCTACAGCCGACCTTTCGCGCAAGCTCCTTCTGAGTTAACCCTTTAGCTTCTCTGAGCCGACGAATCTGATAAGCGACTTCCGCCTGTGCTCTTCTTTTGTCAAATGCAGCGGCAAAGGCAGGGTCTTTCCGCAATCGGCTCATATGTCTCTGAAAATCATCCATTGCTAGCCCTCCTGAGATACTCATTCATGCGACGATTGGCGATTGCCAGTTCGGACTGCGGTACTTCGCGCGTCTTTTTCACAAACGCGTGCAAAAGCACAAAGGCTCTGCCGGCGTGGAGGAAATAGAGAATCCTGATCTGCCGTCTTGTGCGTATTCTCAGTTCCCACAAGCCCTTGCCTAAAGAACCTACCCAGGGTCTTCGAAGGGCGATGCCATGAGTACGGAGCATATCGATTCCGACAGCTACTTCGACTTGTTCCTTCCGTTCCAGTTTATCGATGAAATCCTCAATTGGAGATCGTCCGCTACGTTCCCTAAAGTAGACAATTCTCCAATCCATGCTGTTGAACTATACAAGATTTATCTTGTAGACGCAATCGACGAATATGGCATCCGAGTTGCGAGGAATTGCTGAGGATTGGAAACCTTTGGGCACTGGTTGGGAGGAGATTGCCCTCCTACGCACCCATCGGGCCTAATTTGTAAAACCTCTGGGCGTTGCGGTAGAGCACCGCCGCCTTGTCCGCCTCGGTGAGCTCGGGGTTCTCCCTCATTTCCCGGATTTCCTTCTTGCAGAACTCGTTGTTCACCTCATGCGGGAAGTCCGAGGAATAGACGAAAGGCTCGTTGCCCACCCGCTTGATGGCGTGGGCAATGTCCGGCTCGTCCCCTTCGCAGCCGACAAAGATGCGGCCGGCCTTGATGTGGCGGGTGATATAGTCGCTGACTTTTTCCCCCTTCTGCAGCTTGAAGAACTCGCCTCTAAGATCGTGCTGGACGTGGGTCTCGTAGGAGCGGTCGAATCTCTCCAGGCATATCAAGAGCCAGGCGACGCCCCCTTCCATAAAGCCGAAGCGGACGTTGGGGAATCTGTCGCAGATGCCGTTAAAGATGATGCCGGCGAAAGAGATCATCTGGCCGAAGGGATGGCCGAGGGCATGCACCGGAGCGTATGGGCTCATGTCGTCCAACCCCAGATTCTCGTGCGCGCCTCCGTGGATGCCGATAGCGCATCCAAGCCGGTTTGCCTCTTCATAAATAGGCCAGTAACGCTTGTGGCCCAGATGGGATTGGAACCCGGTCGAAGGCAGCATCGCGCCGCACATGCCAAGCTCTTTCACCGCGCGCTTCAGCTCCTCGACCGCCGCGTCAGGCTCCTGAATAGGGATGAGCGCCATTCCCTTAAAGCGCGGGTTCTTCTTGAGATAAGTCTGGTGCAGCCAGTCATTGTATGCGCGGGCGAGATCTATGGCCCAGTCGCGGCTTACCACCTTGCCGAAGGAGAGGCCGCGCGTGGTGTACAGGACCGCCGCCTCGATCCCTACATCCTTTAGAAAATCCGTCCATCCGTCGGGCCCGACGTTGCCGAACGCTTCGGGAGGAAAATCATGGAGGTTCGCGGAGTGGAGGTGGTCGAGCGGCGGGAAGGGATCGAAAAAAGTGTGGGTGCCGTACTTGTCGCGGTAGGGCCGCGGCATCAGGTCGACGATCGCCCGCATATCCTCGACGATATGTCCGTCGCCGTCAATGACAAGTTGGTGGCTGGTGGCCATAACCATTCCTCCTTCGAACTTGACTATGATTTCAGCGCCGCTTCTATGGCGCGCACAGTATAGACAGAAGCCAGATGGGAGCGGTATTCCTTGGAGCCGTTGATGTCCTCGATGACATCCACGCCGCTGGTAACATCTGCGGCGGCCTTCTGCGCGAGTCCGGCTTCGAGTTTCTTGCCTAAGAGCTGCTTCTCCACTGCCTCGGCGCGGTAGACCTTATCGCC
>JACPDC010000242.1 GCA_016184235.1 Deltaproteobacteria bacterium
GGGCCGTCCCGGGATCAGCTTGATGAGGCGACGGTCAATCATCTGGTCAAAAACATGATCTCCAGGCTGCTCAAAAAAGATTTTCCCGCCTTTGCCGAGGTCATGGAGCTGGCGCGGAAAGAGCTGGGCAAGCGGCGCGCGCCGGAGCAGGAGTCCAAGGGAAGAGGCGCCGAGGACAGCCTGCAGGGGCTCAAGCGGGAGCTGGAGGCCCTGCTGGAGGAGCCGGTTGCGGGCCTCAAAGACGACGAGAAGAAGCGACTGCGCGATCTCTCGCAGCGGGAGCGCGGCGTCAAGGAGCGGACCCAAGAGCTGCACGAGAAGCTCGACTCCCTCTTCCAGCTCTTCCCCTCGCTCGATCCCCAGATCATCAAAAATATCCAGGAGGCGGCGGGCGCTATGGACAAGGCGCAGGGGCGTCTGGGGGATCTCGACGCCAAGGGCGCCGTGCCGCCGGAGCGCGAGGCCCTGGATCGCCTCTCCCAGTCCCAGCAGCAAATGCAAAACTCGATGCAGCAGCTCGCCCAGCGGGGCCAGCTCGGCAACATGCCGGTCTCGCGCCTCTTCCGTATGGGCCGGTTCCTGCCCTCCGGCGAGCTGGTTCCCCTTCCGGGAATGCCGCAGTTCCCCCAGTTCGATGTCGAAGGGGGAATGACCGGTCTCGATTTCGAGCGCTTTCGCCTTCCCGGCAAGGAGGACTACAAGGCGCCGCGCAGTTTCCGCGAAGAGATCCTGGAGTCTCTCAAGCAAGGGGTCCCGCCCCAGCTCCGGGAGCAGATTGAAAGCTACTTCAAAAATCTGTCGGAATAAGTATCACTTGATGCACGGAAGAATTTTCGCTTTAATCCCGGTAACCCTTCTAACCCTTCAACTTTTCAACCCTTCAACCGTTCGTCTATTCGCGGCGGAGCCCGAGTCGTGGTTGAAGACAGTCGAGGAGCACCTGGAGGCCTGGCGGCTGCCCCAGGCCGAGGAGATCGCCTCCCGACTTCTCAGCGGGAACCCAAAATCCGCCCTGGCCCTGGATGCCAACGGGCGGGTCAGGTTCTATCAGGGTCGCTATGAAGAGGCCCTCCGTTTCCTGGAGCAGGCGTTGGCCGTCGAATCGTCCAATGAGCGGCGCCAGGCGCTGCGCGTCCTGGCCCAGCAGACCCATGATACGGTCAGGAAACTCAAGCGCTTCGAGAGCGCCCATTTCGTCCTCTACCTGGACGATAACAGGGACGGCATCCTGGCGCCGCATGTGCTGGACGCTCTGGAAAAAAGCTACCAGGTGATCGGCAGGGCGCTCGGCTACTTTCCGCAGACCAAGGTGCGGGTGGAGATCGCGCCGGACGCGGCCTCGTTCAACGCCATCTCGACCCTGTCGCGCAGAGACATCGAAGAGACCGGCGCGGTAGGAATCTGCAAATTCAACAAGATCATGACCATCTCTCCGCGCGCTCTCATGCACGGCTATCGCTGGCTCGACTCCCTCAGCCATGAATATCTCCACTATGTCATCGTCGGCATGAGCGGTAATAAGGCGCCGATCTGGCTGCACGAAGGGATGGCGCGCTTCTACGAGACCCGCTGGCGCAGGCCGGAGCCGGCGAAAGGATACGAGGACTACCTTACTCCTTCGAACCAGAGTCTTTTGGCCCGGGCGCTCGAAAAAAACAAGTTTGTCGGCTTTAAAAAGATGGAGCCTTCGCTGATCTACCTCGAGAGCCCGGAGGAGGTCCAGCTGGCCTATGCCGAGGCGGCGTCCGCGGTCGATTTCATGGTGCAGCGCAAAGGCCATGCCGGGGTCCGCGAGCTTCTAGCCGGGCTGGAAACGAGCCCCGCGTCGGAGGCTATCGAAAAAGTGCTGGGGAAGCCCTATGCCGCCTTCGAGACGGAATGGAAGAATTTTCTCAAGGCCAAAGGGCTCAAGGAGATCGAGGGAAGCCGCGTGCGCAGGCTCAAGGTCAAAGGGGAGCAAAAGGAGGACGAGGAGGCGGTAGAGCTGAAAGAGATCCAGTCCGTCGTGGCGCGCAACCGCACCCACCTGGCGGACCAGCTTATGGAGCGGGGCCGGAGCGCCGCCGCCGTCCAGGAGTACCGGCGCGCCTTGCAGGCGAGTCCCCATTCCCCTATTATTCTCAACAAGCTGGCGCGGACCCTGACCCAGGCCGGCAGGCACGAAGAGGCGCTGCCCCATCTCAAAAAGGCCCAGGAGCTGGATCCCGACTCGGTCAACACCTATATCCAGCTGGGGCGTCTTTACCACGCGGCCAAGAATTTCGCCGCAGCCAGAGCTGCCCTGGAGGAGGCGATCCAGATCAATCCCTTCGATCCTACGATCTACCGCCTGCTCGCGGAAAGCTACGCGGCGCTGGGCCAGCAGGAGCAGGCCAGAGGATCCAAGGCGACCCTGGATCGACTCATGAAAGCAAGATATTGAGGTAAGACGAATGGAGCCCATCCAACAAATCAGAGACCAAGAAATCGCAGCAATCGAAGAGTTCGCGGCTAAAAGGGACTCCATGCTGGCGGAAATCCGCAAGGTAATCGTCGGGCAGGAGAAGGCGGTGGAGGAAGTCTTGATCGGCCTTTTTTCCAAAGGTCACTGCCTGCTCGTCGGCGTCCCCGGCCTGGCCAAGACGCTGCTGATCAGCACGCTGGCGGAGATCCTGCACCTGGAGTTCAATCGGATTCAGTTCACCCCGGACCTCATGCCTTCGGACATCACCGGCACCGATATCCTGCAGGAAGACGCCTCTACGGGAAGAAGAAAATTTCAATTTATGAAAGGGCCCGTCTTCACCAATATCCTGCTCGCCGACGAGATCAACCGCACCCCGCCGAAGACCCAGGCGGCCCTGCTCCAGTCTATGCAGGAATACAAGGTCACCGCCGGGGGCGCCACATTTCCGCTCGATCTCCCTTTCTTCGTCCTGGCGACTCAGAACCCGATCGAGCAGGAGGGAACCTATCCGCTGCCCGAGGCCCAGCTGGACCGCTTCATGCTCAATATCGAGATCCAGTACCCGCCTTTCGAGGACGAGGTCCGGATCGTCATGCAGACCACCTCCGTGGGTAAGCCCTCGCCCGGAAAAGTCATGGACGGGCCGGCGATCCTTTACTATCAGGAGCTGGTGCGCCGGGTGCCGGCCTCGCCCTTCGTGGTCGAGTACGCCGTGTCGCTCAGCCAGAAATCCCGGCCGCAGAATCCGGCGGCGCCGCAATTCATCAAGGACTACGTGGAGTGGGGCGGCGGCCCCCGGGCGTCGCAGTACATGATCCTCGGCGCTAAGGCGAGGACCATCCTGCAGGGACGCTTCGCGGTCTCGATCGAAGACATCCAGGCGCTCGCCCCCTCCGTGCTCCGCCACCGCATCATTCCCAACTTCAAGGCCCAGGCCGAAGGTCTCTCTTCTCTCGACATCATCGCCCGGCTCTTGACCGAGGTGAAACCGTCGGCGGACGGGAAAGAAGCCCAATAGCCACGATTGATGACCAACGGTGAGAGAAGCTATTTCGACCCTCTGATTCTAGCGCGCCTCTCCAACCTCTATCTCAAGGCGCGCTGGGTGGTGGAGGGGATCATGTCCGGCATCCACCGCAGCCGCTCCAAGGGCTTCAGCGTGGAGTTCGAAGAGCATCGCGAGTATTCGCCCGGCGATGAGATCCGCCGCATCGATTGGAAGGCGCTGGGAAAGTTCGACCGTTATTTCATCAAAGAATACGAGGACGAGACCAATCTCAGGGCCTATCTCCTGCTGGACACCAGCGCCTCTATGGACTACGCCTCCAACGGCGTCACCAAGTTCGACTACGGCTGCATCCTCGTCGCCTCGCTCGCTTATCTCATCTTGAAGCAACAGGACGCCGCCGGGCTCGTGACCTTCTCGAACCGCATCGAATCGTTCATCCCGCCCAAAGCGAGAAGAGGCTACTTGATGGAGATCCTGCGCGCGCTGGAGGGGCAAAGGCCGGCGGGAGAAACCGACGTGGGACAGATTCTTCTGGAGATCGCGGGGAAGATGAAGCGGCGGGGGCTGGTGATCCTGGTATCGGACCTGTTGGACGAACCCGACGCCATCCTCAAGGGTCTCCGCCTCTTCCGCTTCAAGGGCAACGACGTCATCGTCTTTCACCTGCTGGACGCCGCCGAGCTCGACCTCCCCTTCGACGGCAACGTCCTCTTCGAGGACATGGAAGAGACGAGCCTCAAAGTCACCGCCGATCCCCAAGCCATCCGTAAGACCTATCGCAAGGTCGTGGAAGAGTTTGTCGATCATGTGCGCAAAGAGTGCCGGGAGAACTCCATCGACTACCAGCTCCTCCCGACCTCGACCCCTCTGGACCACGCCCTGGTCAGCTATCTGGGCTGGCGGGGTTGAGCCGCTCATGTCCTTCTTTTTTCTCCATCCGCTCTACCTCCTCGCGCTGGCCGCGACCGCGATCCCCCTGCTGATCCATCTGCTCAACCGCCGCAAGGTGAAGCGCATACGCTTCCCCGCGGTCCGTTTCGTCCTTTTGTCCCAGCGCCGTATTTCCCGCAGCTACCGCCTGCGCCACTGGATTCTGCTTGCCCTGCGGACCTTCGCGGTCTTTCTCCTGGTGCTGCTGCTGGCTCACCCTATTTTCCGGACCGGGGCCGGGCTCTTCGCCGGCGGCGGTCCTCTCTCCGCGGTGATTCTGCTGGACAACTCCCTCAGTATGAAATGGAGCGGCGGAAGCGAGGGCTTCAAGCAGGCCAAAGATGCCGCGCGCCTGCTGATCTCTTCTCTCAACGACGGCGACCGGGCGGCCGTGGTCCCGACCAATCGCTTCGATAAGAGCCCGATCCGGCTCAAAGGCGAGAAAGAGATTCTCTCGAGAGATGCGGAGGCGGTCCAGGTCTCGGCGGGCACGGCCGATTTTTCCGCCGCCCTCGCCAGGGCCTACGAGCTTCTCAGGGAGCCCGCCGCGCAGAGAGAGATCTGGCTCCTGACCGATATGGCGCTCACGGGCTGGGAGAATTTCACGATCGCCGCCCTGGGACAACACGATCCCCTGATCCCGCTGAAGATTCTCAGAATCGGCGGCAAGGAAGAGCCTCTCAACGCCACTCTCAAAGAGGTGAAGATGCGCGGTCATGGAGTCGGAGTGGGACTGCCGATTCATCTGGAGGCGTCGGTCGTCAACTTCGGCGACCGGGAGATCAAGGATCTTCTGGTGCAGCTCTACATCGACGAGCGCAACCGGGAGCAGAAACTGATCTCTGTCCCGCCCAAAGCCGAGGTCGGGGTCGGCTTCGTGCTGCAGCTCGCCCGGCCGGGTGAGCACCAGGGTTACGTGGCGCTTAAAAAGGACGGGCTTGCCGGAAACCCGATCTCCTATTTCACGCTCCAGGCACAGGACAAGCTCAGGGTTTTGGTCGTGGACGGCGACCCGCAGACCGCTCTGGTCCAGAGCGAAACCTTTTTCCTCGCCCGCGCCCTGAACCCCGCCGGAGAGCGGGACTCTTCGCTCTTCCTCCCCACCGTGATCATTCCCGAAGGGATGGGCTCGGTCGCCCTGGACGCTTACCAGGTCGTGGTGCTGTGCAACGTGTCCGCGGTGCCGGACGCCTTTCTTGCGCGACTGCGGGAATACCTGCACAAGGGAGGCGGGCTGCTGCTCTTTCTCGGCGACCGCGTCGAGACGGAAAACTATAATGCCCGACTTTTCGACTCCTCGCCGCCCGTGCTTCCGGCCCGGATCAGAGAGAAGAGGACGATCTCCGAGGCCGCTGCGGAAAAGATCGAAGGGGTGGAGACGGCCCACCCCGCGCTGCAACTGTTCGCCGACGAGCGTCTCAGGGATTCGCTCCAGTCGGCAAAGGTGCACGGTTATTTCCGCACCGACCGCGCCGGCGGCTCCACGCTGCTCTCCCTGGCCGGCGGCGCTCCGCTGCTGGTAGAAAAAAAGGGCGGCCCGGGACGCGTCCTCTTCTTTACCACCGCCGCCGACCGGGATTGGAGCGATCTGCCCTTGAAGACCGCCTATCTGCCCCTCTTGCAGTCGCTGGTAAGTTATGTCGCGGGCGGGAAAAGAGGCGCGATGGACCCGGGCGTTATCGTCGGAAACCCCAAGACCTTCACTCTCCCTCCCTCGTACGTGGGCAAGAGCCTGCAGGTTATCAAGCCCGATCGCAAAGAAAGAGGGATCATCTTTGCCGCAGCCGGGGAGAAGGCGTCGGCCGCTTTCCAGGAAAACGATCTTGCGGGCGTCTATCGCCTCTCTCCGGCTTCCGCCGACATCGGAGGAGCGGCGCAGATGTATCCGGTGAACTCGCCGTTCCTCGAATCCCGCCTGGAAGCGATCGGCGAGCAGGAGCTTAAGAGAAAGCTCGAACCGATCCGGGCGGAGATTCTCGACCGGGAAGCGCTTGAAAAAGGAGGGACCAGGACCGATCTTTCCCTTCCCTTGTTGTTTCTCCTGATCGCGACTCTGGCGTCTGAAGGATGGCTGGCGCAACGATTCTAACGTTCGGGATGATTTATGAGGACTAAGGACCGACGGCTTGAACGACTTGAACAGTTCAAACAGTTCAAAATGTTTAAATCGTTCAAAGTGGGGTCCGTTATCAGCACTCTTTGCTGATTGTGTAAGGCCATGAAAAGAAGGGACTTCATTCGCACGCTCTTATACGGCTTGATAGCGGCAGGCCTCGCGCCCGGAAGAGCTGCCGCCGGCCAGCCGGCGGAGCAGGGCCACGTTTCACGGTTCGTCTTCGCCCAGCTCAAGTACCGCGGCGGAGATTGGAATCCCCATCCTTTAGCCGTGACCCCGCTCATGGAAGAGCTGATGCAGCGCACCAGCGTCGAGGCCGCGGCCTCGCGCCGCGAGGTCAGCCTGGTCGATCGGGATCTCTTTTCCCATCCGTTCCTCTACATGACGGGCAGATACGACTTCGAGCCCTTCACCCCGGACGAGATCGAGACTCTCAGGCGATTCCTCTCTTACGGAGGCTTTCTCCTGGCCGACGACGCCCTCGGCCAGCCGGGCTACGGCTTCGACCGGAGCCTGCGCCGGGAGATCAAGAGGATCTTCCCGGACAAGGAGTTCCGCCGCCTCCCCACCGGCCACTCGGCGCTGCGCAGCTATTATCTCCTGCGCAGAATCGGCGGCATGAGATCGGTCCACCCCTATTTGGAAGGAATCGCGGTGGGCAATGCGACTCCGGTCATCTACTGTCAGAACGATCTCGGCGGCGCCTGGGAGCGAGACCAGCTCGGCAACTGGCTCAACCCGTGCACCCCCGGGGGGGAAGAGCAGCGCAGGGACGCCTTCCACCTCGGGATCAATCTCATCCTCTACGCCATGACGGAAAACTACAAAGAGGACTTGATCCACGTCCCCTTTATCCGGCGGAGACTTTCCAGGTGAGCGGATGACGGAGTTTTTCTTCATCGGCGGTCTTCCCTGGTGGGCCATCCTGCTCGTCGCGCTGGGTGCGCTCGCCCTCCTGGTCCAGCAGTTCCTTGGCCTCAAGCAGCGTCTCGGCGCGAGAGCGGGCGGGCTATTGACGTCGTTCCGGGCTCTCGTCTACGCCGCCCTGATTTTTTTCCTCTTGAGTCCCGGCCTGGTGGAGAAACGGGTCCACAAGCTGCGCCGGCCGCTCACGGTTCTGCTGGACACCTCCCAGAGCATGAGCTTTCCCGCGGCCCCGAGCGCGGGGCGGGACGCCAAGCAGGGAAAGAGCCGGATCGACCTGGTCAAGGAAAAGCTCTCCGAGGGCAAGGAGCCGCTGATCCAGAGACTGGCTCGGGACTACGATCTCCGTTTTTACCAGTTCGGCACCCGCCTGGAGCCGATCGCACCCGCCTCGCTCGCCCGGCTCGAGGCCCGGGGCAAAGGCAGCCGTCTCCTGGAAGCGCTCCGGGAAGCGAGCCTGGATGGCGGCCCGCAGGCCGGGATCATTCTCTTCAGCGACGGCATAGCCAACGGCGAGAGCAGCTCGCTCGATGAATCGGTTTCGTTTCCCGTCCCGATATTTCCGGTCGGCGTGGGCGACGTCCAGGGCTTCACCGATCTGAGAATCGCCGATCTGAACGCGCCGGAGTTCGCGTTTCGGGGGCGGGAGCTGAAGATCGACCTCACCGTCCAGGCCTACGGCCTTGCGGGGAAAAACGTCCCGCTCTATTTCAACCGCGGCGCCAACTTGGTCTCCAGCCGCACTATCGCCATCGACAAGGAGGCTTTTGAGCAGCGCTTGACCCTCAGCTACACGCCCAGGGAGATCGGCCCTCATAGTTTCAGCCTCACCCTTCCGCCTCAGGCGGGAGAGCTGAGCACGCAGAACAACCAACGAGAATTCAAGATCGAGGTGCAGCGCGACAAGCTCAGGGTGCTCACCCTCTCCGGAGCGCCCTCCTGGAACTACCGCTTCCTGCGCATGGCCTTGAAACAGGACCCTTTCATCGACCTGATCTCCTTTGTCTTTCTCCGAACGCCCACGGACAGCGTCGATGTCCCGGACAACCAGCTGAGCCTGATCCCCTTCCCGATCGACGAGATTTTCCTGGAAGAGCTCAAAAATTTCGACGTGCTGCTGTTCGACGACTTTTCCCATCGGGCCTACTTCAACGTGCTCTACCTGGAGCGAATCCGGGACTTTGTCCGCGACGGAGGCGGCTTTGCCATGCTGGGGGGATTGCGCTCCTTTGACAGCGGCGGATACGCCGAGACCCCGCTGCGCGAGCTCCTGCCCGTGGAACTGGACGGCAAAGGCGGCTTTCAAACCGGAACTTCCCTGCGCGGCGTGCTGACAGCCGCCGGGAAGAGCCACCCGATCACGCGCCTTCTTCCCGATCTTCGGGCCAACGAGGAGGCCTGGAAAAAAATGCCGATGCTGACGAGCCTCAACCAGATCGCCCGCGCCAGAGGGGAGGTGCTGCTGACCGCCGCGCCCGACGGCGCCAGCGGCGGCTCGCCCCTGCTCGCCGTGGGAAGGCATGGCAAGGGCCGCAGTCTGGCCCTGGCGAGCGACGATTTTTGGCGCTGGAACTTCGGCGCCGTCGGCGCCAAGGAAAGCCCGCAGAACCATCTCAAGCTGGTGCGCCAGGCGGTGCGCTGGCTCGCTCAAGATTCGTGTAGTGAAGGACGACTTCAGCCCCGCCAGCCACGCGGCGCTTCGGCTGCGGGTGATCGGGCCCGAAGGAGAACAAATACCGGTCGAGGCGGCCCCGGAAGCGGAGGAGGGAGAGTACAGCGCCGACTTCACCCCGACGAGGGAAGGTTCTTACCGGCTGGAGGCGGAGGCCTCGCTGGCCGGCAAGCCGCTTGGCCGGGACCGAAAGAGTTTTCCGGTAGCCTTTCCCTTCGGCGAGACCGAAGACGGCAGACCGCGGCCTGAGCTCCTCAAGAAGATCGCGGATAGGAGCCGCGGAGAATTCATTCCGCTCTCCGACTGGAACGAGAGCAGCCTGAAGCGGCTGACAGACAAACTGGAGGCGGTCGCCCCTTCTCAGGCCGTGGAGAGGAGGCAGGTTGCGCTATGGAGCACTCTCTGGACCTTTTCGTTGATTCTTCTGCTGCTCGGTGGCGAATGGTGGCTCAGGCGGAAATGGGGACTCATCTGAAAAGTAAAAAGGCAAAAGGCAAAATTATAATGGTCCTGATGGTGGGAGGATGGCTACTCCTGCCTAGCCACGTAATGAGTTTCTGCCATGAGATGGAAGTCGTCAGGGCGCGCGTTTTCAGGGCGGCGGCCGTGAACAGCGCCCCTGTTCTCGTCGAGTGGTTCGGCCACTCCACCTTCCAGATCACCTCCTCCAAGGGGACCCGGATTCTGACCGATCCCCATGTGCGGGACGATCTGCCATGGCCGCAGCTTCCCCAGCACATCGTCACCACCAGCCACCAGCACGGGCCCCATAGCAACCTGTGGATGGCCAAGGGCAACCCTGTGATCCTGGAGGGGCTCACCCGCGGTGGGGATAACTGGCGGCAAGTCCACATGAGCATCCGCGACGTGTCCGTCTATTCCGTGCCGGCCTATCACGACAAGAGCCAGGGGCTGCAAAGGGGAAAAAACGCCATCTTCGTTTTCCGCGTGGACGACATCTGCATCGCCCACCTGGGAGATCTCGGCCACCACCTGACGCCCGATCAGCTGAAGCTCCTCGGCAAGATCGACATTCTCCTGGTGCCGGTGGCCGGCGGCTTTTACACGGTTACGGCCAGCGAGGCGCGCGAGGTCACCAGGCAGGTGAATCCCAGGATCGCGATTCCGGAGCACTACTGGTGGGACGGGGCGGTCGAGGAATACATACGGGGCAACCCGCGCGTCAGGAAAATCAACAGCAGAACCCTTAAGATCTCCAAGCGCGACCTCCCCCCACCAACGGAGATTGTGGTTCTGTCGTGGAACGTGCGCTGACACGTTCGCTCGGGGACTTACCTCTCTCGCCGAAAGCAATAGACCTGTGGTTTCTTTGAACCTGCACGACTGGTGCTTTCGGCTCGCTCGGCAAGCCCCCTCACTATCAATGGGGCAGGCAGGACAAATGGTTCAAGCCGTTTGAAACGTTCAAATCGTTTAAATCGTCCTGCTGACGGCTTGAACGGCTCGAACGAGTCGAACTACTTAAACGACTTTTTGAGTTGATATTTCCCGTCCGTTCAGCTAATCGGAAATGTTAATAAAGGAGTATTTATGAAATCTGTTCGTGTGCATCAATATGGCGCTCCCGAGGTCCTCCGCTACGAAGAGATCCCCGTGCCGGAGCCGGGCGCGGGAGAGGCGCGGGTCAAAATCGAGGCCGCAGGCTTAAACTACATCGATATCTACCAGCGCACCGGTCTCTATCCGCTCAAGGCGCCTTTTACGCTCGGCATGGAGGGAGCCGGCGTCGTCGATGCCGTAGGGGCCAATGTCACCGAGGTCAGGAAAGGGGATCGCGTAGCCTACGCGATGCACCTCGGCTCCTACGCGGAATACGCCGTCGTGCCCGCCTGGAGGCTCGCTCCCCTGCCGCAGGCCATCGATAGCCGCGCCGGGGCGGCGGCCATGCTCCAGGGGATGACCGCCCACTACCTCACGCGCAACACCTACCCTCTCAAAAAAGGAGAGAGCGCGCTCATCCATGCGGCCGCCGGCGGCGTGGGGCTGCTGCTCATTCAAATCGCCAAGCGGCTCGGAGCGACGGTGTTCGGCACGGTCTCGACCGAGGAAAAGGCCAAGCTCGCCAAAGAGGCAGGCGCGGACGAGGTGATCCTTTACACCAAAGCTGACTTTGCCGCGGAGGTCAAAAGGCTGACGAGCGGCGCCGGACTTCATGTCGTCTACGACTCCGTGGGCAAAGACACTTTCGAAAAGAGCCTCGACTGCCTGAGGCCACGGGGATACCTCGTTCTCTTTGGCAACTCCAGCGGGCCGGTGCCGCCGTTCGAGCTCGGAAAGCTCGCCCAGAAGGGATCGCTCTTCGTCACCCGGCCGACTCTGCTCCACTACGCGGCGAGCCGTGAGGAACTGCTCCAACGCTCCGGCGATCTTTTCAACTGGATTGCTAAAGGGGAATTAAAGCTCCGGATCGATAAGACTTTCGCTTTGAAGGAAGCGGCCGAGGCTCACCAGCAGCTCGAGGCAAGAAAGACCACGGGCAAGGTTTTGCTTCAGCCTTAACCGAGCCGCGTTGAACAGACGCTACTGAGGCTGCACGCGTAGCTATCAATGATCCCTTTCATCATATCCGTCGTTGTTATTGCGGCCACCTATTGGTTTTTTATCCTCAGGCCGGGGCGGTTGGATTTCTGGAGGTTTGTGGCAAGGCACCCGGACGCCGCCTACGATCACTTCAAGGCCGACAACTGCTGGAAAGTTTTCGAACACGATCTGCCGAAAAACTACCGGGAAATCCTGCCCAAGTCCGAATGGGCCGGGCCTTTTCGCATTACCGTGCCGAAGCTCGGCGGCCAACTGGTGCGCGTGTTCGGGAGGCGCCCCGATTTCAGCCGCTCGCAAGACGATTTTTTAAGCAAGTTCAGTCGCGGCGCGTAACAAGAAGGCCTTTACCTGAAAGGTGGTGCGCTTACTTGTCAGGCACTGAACCAGGCGCGGCTTTGATCACCGGGGCTTCGAGCGGAATTGGCGCGGCCTTTGCGCGCAGGCTTGCCTCTCAGGGCTATAACCTCGTTCTCGTGGCAAGAAGGGAGAAGCGGTTAAGAACGCTCTCGGAGGAAATGCAAGGACAATTTAATGTCGAAGCGCAGGTTTTCCCCGCCGATCTGTCTCATCCGCTCGACCTCGAACGGCTGGAAAAACGAACCGCTGAGATCGCCAACCTGGAGATGCTGATCAACAATGCCGGCTTCGGCGCGCCGGGAAAGTTCATGGAAATGCAAGTCGAGAAAAGCATCGAGATGATTCAAGTCCATGTCATCGCCACCGTACGCCTGTGCCGCGCGGCCCTGCCCGCAATGATCGCCCGAGGGCGCGGCTGGATCATCAATGTCTCTTCTATCGCCGCCTTCATGGCAAGCCCCAGGAACGCCACCTACTGCGCCACCAAGGCCTACCTGAATCTCTTTTCACAAGGCCTGCAGGACGAACTCACGGGCACAGGAGTCCGGGTCCAGGCCCTCTGTCCGGGTCTGACCCACACCGAGTTTCACGAGCGGCCGGGATATGAGAACTACAAAACGAAGATTCCGGAAGTTCTCTGGATGAAGGCGGAAGACGTGGTTGAGAAATCACTGGAATCTCTCAATAGAGATCAGGTGATCTGCATTCCCGGCTTCAAAAACCGGCTGTTCGTCGCCGTGATGCGCAACCGGCTGGGCGCCCGTCTGACAAGAATGGTCACCGCCCGTTTTCAAAAACTCTAATCACTTCGACTTCATCACCCAGACCCCGTCCCACTCGTCTCCCGGGGGATGCGCCTTGAAGTACTCGCAGCGCTCCACATACATCTCGGAGACCTTGTCCTCGGGGTTCAGACGGAGCGCCCCGCGGAAGGCGGCGGCGGCCTGATCCCAGCGCTGCTTGCGGTATTCCGCGAGACCGTGCTTGAACTGGTTGAGCGCCTCCATCAGGTTCGGGAAGGTCTCGTCCGTGTGATAATCGAGGACCTCGTAGACAACCGCCGGCTCGGTTTTTCCCTGAACCACTACGCTATCGACCTCCCGGCTCCGGTAGGTGCCCTTAAGCTTCTTATAGGTGTACTCGCTGACCAGGATGCGCGTGTGATACTGCTTGTTGGCGGCCTCCAGACGCGACGCCAGGTTCACGCCGTCTCCAATGATCGTGTAGTTCATCCGCTTGGGCGAGCCGATGTTTCCGGAAACCACTTCGTCGGTATTGACGCCGATGCCGATCTCGACCGGCTTTAAGCCGCGGCTCACCCGCGCCTTGTTGAAGAGAGTCAGCTCGCGGATCATCGCCACCGCGGCGCGCACGGCCCGGTCTCCGTCATCCCCCTTCGCGACCGGAATGCCGAAGGCGGCCATGATCGCGTCGCCGATGAACTTGTCGAGCATGCCCCCCTCGCGCTGGATGCAGTCGACCATGAGGGTGAAATACTCGTTCAGCAGGCCGACGGTTCCCTGGGCGCCAAGCTGCTCGGTCAGCGTGGTAAAGCTGCGTATGTCAGAGAAGAGGATGGTGACCGTGCTGCTCAACCCGCCGAGAACATCCTGCCCGCTGGCCATGAGCTGGTCGGCGATCGCCGGGTCCATATAGCGCGCCATCGTGCTCTTGACCCGTTTCTCCTCGCTGATGTCCTCCAGCATGACCATCGTGCCCAGCTTTTTCTGCTTCACGTTGATCAACGGCAGCGTGGTGGCGTTGACCGAGACTTTTTCGCCGCCGAATTCCATCTCCGCATCCATCACCACATCCAACTTCCCGGCCTGCTCGACCTGCTTCTGCCGCTCGATGATCCAGGCGTTTTTTCCGGTAAAGAACTCGGCGGCCGGTTTGCGCAGGATCACTTCCGGGCTGGTCCTGGCGATGCGCAAGCCCGCGGCATTGCAGGTGACGATCCTCCCTTCCTCGTCAACGGTGATGACGGCGTTGGACATCGATTCGAGCATTGCCTCGTTGTAGTTTTTCATGTTCTGCACTTCGTCGAAGAGCTTGGCGTTCTCCAGGGCGATGGAGACCTGGGCGCTAAAGGCCTTCAGGCGCGCCTCGTCCTCCACCGTGAACGGACCGCCGCGCCGGTTCAGCACCTGGGTCACGCCGATGATCTTGCCGTCTTTGTTGACAACCGGGGTGCAGAGGATAGAGCGGGTGAAGAAGCCGGTTTTTTTGTCGAACCCCGGGTTGAAACGCAGGTCCGCGTAGGCATGCGGAATATTCACCGATTGGCCCGAGGTGAAAACCGCGCCGGCGATGCCCAGATGGTTGGGGAAGCGGATCTGCGTCGCCCCCAGGCCCTCCCCGATCTCGGTGTAAAGCTCGTTGGTCTTCTCGTCGTTGACGAAAAGCGTGGAGCGCTCGGCGTTGAGCATCTTGGTCACCGTGGCCATGATCTTCTGCAGCAAGGCGCCGAGCTGGATCTCCGAGGAGATCTCCGAGACCACGCTCATAAACTCCGACTCCCGCTGGCGCTCCTTCTCGGTCTTCTCCATGAAGATGCTGCGCTGGAGAAGGGCCGCCGCCTCGGTCGCCATCGCCTCGAGCAGCTCCAGGTCGTCGCGCGAGATCTTGCCGCCCCTCTTGTTCAGCAGCTCGATGGCGCCGATCACCTCTCCGCGCATCGTCTTGATCGGCGCGCAGACGATGTTCCGCGTCCGGTAGCCGGTCTGCTGGTCGATGGAGCGGTTGAAGCGCCGATCGGCGTAGGCGTCGTCCACGAGCAGCCCGCTGCCCGTGCTGAAGACGTGGCCCGCGATGCCGGTGTGATTCAAAATGCGAATTTCTCTGCGGAAGTTTCCCTGGGCGACACGAGAGTAGAGCTCGTGGGTCTCCGGATCGTTGAGAAACAGCGTCCCCCGATCCGCGCCGATCGCCTGAGTCGCCATTTCTATGAGGGCCGCGAGCTGATCGTCGAGCTTCTCCGCCTCAGCCACGCGATGGGCGACCTGGAGCAGGATGGCGGCGCGGGGAATTGCCTCCCCGGCCGGCGGTCTTGCGGCCAGGGAGCGCTTACTTCCTGTCGCCATGGCTCGCTTCCAGTTTCTCGCGCAGGGCGGCAATGGTGTCCGCCAGTTGACCCATCTCGTTGCGATGGGTGCGCTCGAGGGTCTGGAGCGCTTCCTGGTACAGGATCTTTCTCAACTCCAGCTCGTTGCGCATCGCCCGGATGGTGTTCTGCAAATGGCGGAATTCGGCGCTGCCCGTCGCCAATGCCTCCTCCACCTCTTTGTCCTTTTCGATGTTGAGCTTCTCCAGTCCCTCGCGCAGGGCCACCACCGCGTCCTTCACCTGGGTCATTTCCTGGTTGGAATCGCCCAGCGCCCTGGTCACCGCCGCGTCCTGCTCGATCTTCGCCTGTTCCAGCGCCTCGCGCAGGGCCGCGATCGTTTGCTTGAGCTGATGCGCCTCGCGGGCGAGGAGTTCTATCTCTTTATAGGATTCGTCTCGGGCGCTGGCTCGGCGGCTCATCTTTGGGGAGTGATGGAAGCTCTTTTTTGCCTGACACTATCGAATAATCGCTTCTCCTGTCAACCTGGTCCTCGCTACGCTCGGAATTTCAAATCTTGGTTCGACCGTTCGAATTTACTCACGGCCCTGAGATCCTCGAAGGGCAAGCTCACCACCCTGAGCGAAGTCGAAGGGCAGATCTCAGATTGCAGACTTGAAAGCCGCAAGCTGCGACCCGAAGGGGGCGGTCTCCACTTGAACAGCTTGAACGATTTAAACGGCTTGAACTGGAAAGGAGTAAAACTAACTCACCGACTCGTTAACTGCTTTGTGAGCATTCCCGGCGCCGAGGAAAAGATCGATGCCGTTGATCAACTGGCTGCCGGTGAAGGGTTTGTTCATATAGTAATCGGTTCCCAACTCATAGCCTGTCAGTACGTCCTGATATTGCTCAGTACGTCCTGATATTGCCCTTTTCCGGTAAGCAGGATAACCGGAATCGAGGAGGTCTCGGGCGAGGCCTTGAGCCGCTTCAGCACTTGAAAGCCGTCCATTTCCGGCATCTTAATGTCGAGGATGATGAGATCCGGCCGTTTCTCCTCCAGTCGGGCGAAGACCTCCCGGCCGCGACAGACGGACTGTATCTCATATTCGCCGCTATGCAGGATCCCCTTGATGATAGCCACTACATCGGGATCATCGTCGACCACGAGGATGTTCTTTTTAAACTCCATGTTCCTACCTCTGCGAGCTTTATTTTTCCATCTCTGCGATAGAGTCAGTTAGCCAAAAACATGCCAACGCATCTGGGGATCGTTTTCCAGGGAAAAAGGCCCGTAGACTGGCGATTTATGCCGAGTAAGGCTGGGGTCGCGAGGCGTTCCAGACTACAAAAATGACAAAAAACGAAATTTTGAGCGGCCCAAAACTGTTCGAAAAACGTTAAGGAAGCCTTCAGACAGTGACTTTAGGATCAGGATTCGGCTCGCGCAGGAAAAGGGTAAGCGCCAGAATGCCAAGAAAGATCGTCCCGGAGAGCGCCCGCCAGGCGATAGAGTAAGAGCCGGTTACATCCACCAGATGGCCGAACAGCGGGGTGCCGACGATCGTTCCCAGCGAATTGACGGTTATCACTATTCCGAGAGCTGCCCCGGTGCGGGCCTTGCCCGCAATTTCGCCGATGAGCGCGTAGGAGACGCCTTGATACCCAACCATGCAAAGACCTGCCAGAAAAATCAGCGGCAGGACGGCAACGAGGGGGGCAGCCGGGGGCAGCAAGCCCAAGCCAAACGTGAGCCCGACGGAGAGAATTCCGATCAGAACCAAAACGATTTTGCGCTTGCCGCCAAAGAGCCGATCGCTCACTACGCCCCAACCGATGCGCCCCGTCATTCCCCCCGCCTGCGTAACCGCCAGGGCCTGACTCGCCCAGTACGCCGAGAGCCCTGCGGTCTCTTTTAGAAACAGCGGAACATAAGTCAACAGAGTCATCTGGCCCACCAGCAGAAGAGCGGTGCCGAAGCTTACCGTGAGCAGGTTCCATACCTGCAAAGCCGGCCGCGCCCCCTCGGACGAGCGTGCCGGCGCCTCGGAGCTGTCCGCCTCCTGCGCAGGCTCCCGCCACAGGGCCCAGAAGAAGAAGCCGAAAAAGAGATTCATAATCCCGAGTCCGGCCAGCGACCAGCGCCATCCGACAAGCAGCACGAGCGAGGGAGCGACCAGCGCCGCTACCACGCCGCCCGCGGGAACGCCAGTCTGTTTTAGCCCCATCGCTGTGGCGCGCTCGTCGCGATAGAACCAGCTCATCACCCCTTTGGTCGAGGCCGGATTGAGAAAGCTATAGCCCAATCCGGCCAAAAAAAAGCTGCCAAAGGCCCAGGCGAAGGAAGGCGCGAAAGAGGCCGCTATCGTCCAGAGTCCCAACGCCAGATGACCGCTCAATATGGTCCCGCGAACGCCGAGGCGGTCCGCCAGCCAGCCCGCGCCATAGGAGAGACCGGCCAGCCCCGAATAAAAGGCGGTGAAGAAAAGTCCGATCTGGGCCCGGCTGAGATCGAGATCCTGCTGGTAGAAAGGGGCCAGGGTGTTGATGCCGTATTGGGCGACTGCGCCGATGATATGTGAGACCGTGATCAGGGCCAGAATCGCCCAGCGCAATCTGTCGCGCACCATCACCTCAAGTGCCGATGCGCACGGGGTCGATAACGTCCTGGACGGAGCGGATGATCGAGAGGGCGGTCAATCGTCCGGTGCGCGGATTTTCGCTCGGGACATTTTCGACCCGGACGGCCAATCGACCGAACTCCCCCTCGACTTCGATATCGTGGCAATTGCGCTTGAGTCCCGGCACCGCCAGGACCCGGATGCGGGTCCTGTCGGCCCCTATTCCTGCCAGGCTCACGGCCGCGGAGACATTGACGTTGGCGGGGAAGCCCCGACAGGCCTCGCGCGCGCTGCCGCTTGCGCGTGGTGATCGTCACATGCGAGATCTGCCCGACCGAGGCCGCCTTGATGCCGTCCAGGCCGGCGATGGCGCCGGACGGAACGAATAGCCGGCAGCCGGTCTCGCGCGATTTTCCCATGATCTCAGGATGGTCGAGCAGCGCCCCGACGCTGATCACCATGAGCTCTCTCCCCGCATCGAAGACTTCTTCAGCCAAAGCCGGGACCACGGCCTGCCCAGCCGCTTCGATAACCAGGTCAGATTTGGCAATAAGCTCTTTTCGATCCAGATAGGGAGGCGGCTCTCTCAGCGTCGCTAAAAAGGCCCTGGCGCTCTTTTCATTCCTGCTGGTGACGCCGGCGACATGCACGGCAAGCCTGCCCGCCTCCACTGCCTTGAGCAGCGCCTTGCCGATCGTCCCGCATCCCACAATGCCGATCGATTTCATTGCCATAGCAGTCGATTCCTATCTAACTTGAAGCGCTTTGCGGTGTCAATGAATGGGCGTGGCTGAGCAGGAGAACCCGGGCTTGGATTCCTAGGAAACGCCGCCCAGCGATCAAATGATAATCGGCGGCAAGCCAGCAGCGCTCAGCCCATATTGTTCAAACACTCGGTCGTGGGAGACAAGACGCAGTTTTTCTACGCTTGCTTGGGCAACGAGCATCCGGTCGAAAGGATCTCGATGGACTCCTGGCAGTCGACCAACACCGACCGCGTGTTGGAAGGAGATCGCCAACGGCTGGAATCCGCCCTTCATGATCGCGTCGTCCAGCTCGTCCAGTTCAATCTCAATCCGTCCCAGCGCCGCCTTAATCGCGACCTCCCAGATGGAGGCTGAACTTACGAGCACGTCGTTCCTGGGGTCGGCAATCGTGTCGCGGGCCTGCTTCGACAATTTTGGGTTGTCGGCTAACCACCACAGAAGCACATTCGTGTCGAGCAGTAACCGCACGTTCAGGGTTTGCCTTCGAACGAGGCCAGGATGTCCTTCGGAAGAGGTCGGTCAAAGGTTTTTTTAATTCGTAGCTTACCGCGCAATTGGCCAGGCCGACGCGCCTTCCCTTTGGCAACGTAGGGAATCAATCGAGCGATAGGTTTTCCTGCCTTGGCAATGATGATCTCTTTGCCGCTGGCAGCCTGCTCGACTAGGCGCGAAAGGTGCGTCTTTGCTTGATGGATGTTGACCTGACTCATAACTAAACTAAGCTTAGTCCATAGGCTCCGTTGCTGTCAATAGGCTTTCGGCCTTCCCTGGGGATTTTGGCTCTCTAAATGGCAAAGTTCGTATCCGGCACCCTGGTATTGCCGATGACCGGCTCAAGGCCGAGGATTCCCAGGATCGTCCTCTTGAGAGCGGCGAGGCTCGCGCTGCCCGGAGTTTTTCAAGGAATCAAGAGAAACGGCGCCGCGCAGGCCCAAGCGGTCATAAACCGTAAAGCATCCAGTAGACGACCACTCCGGTAATCGAAACGTAAAGCCAAATCGGAAGCGTCCAGCGGGCCAGTCGCTTATGCCGTTCAAAGCTCCCCTTTAAAGCGCGCGCGACGGTGACCAGGACCAGCGGGACCACCGCCGCGGCCAGGATCGTATGCGAGATCAAAACCGTAAAGTAGACGCCGCGGATCCAGCCCCGGCCTTGGAATGGTACGGAGCCGACCTGGTAGTGGTAGGCGAGATAAGAGATCAGAAAAAGCGCCGAGGTCGTAAGGGCCGACAGCATGCAGAACTTGTGGGCCGTGATTTTT
>JACPDC010000267.1 GCA_016184235.1 Deltaproteobacteria bacterium
CTTCATTGCGCCAAGATCGTTTGCTGAGCCCATCGCGCTCGGAATCATTTTGGGCGTCGTATTTGGTGATGGCAGTGGGCTGCAGGTATTTGTCCATGGCCTTTAGTTCGGCCTCATGGTCAATGGATTGTTTAGGATAGGCAGTTAGCGAGGCGCAACCGCTCAATAGGATTAGGGCGGCAAACAGAGGCGCTACCCTCGTAAGACAGCATCTCATACAAACCCACTAATTCATCGGTCTAACCCTCCCCAACCAAAAAGCCCGGCGGACACCTAATCCGGCCGGGCTTAAGAGTAACTAATAACGCTCGTGCCGGAATTAGGTGGGACCGGCGAAACTATCAACCTGACGGCTTATTGCACGGCTCAGATAGGGTGTCAAGGAAATTTTGAGCTTTCTGATTCTGATGCTCGGGAATGGTTCCGGCAGGGTGCTCGTTGCAACCGGGTATCGGTTCTGTCAAATATAGGGTTGACTAATAAGATGAGAACCACGACCGCCGTCATCTCCATTCAAGACTTGACCTCAGAGGCGTTCCCCAAACTGACGGAAGCCCTCAAGGCCGTTCCGGGAGTTCAAAGCGTCGATTTCAGCGTGGAGCGGAGCGTGGCGGTGGTGGAATTCGACCTGCAGCAGTGCAAGATAGACGACCTGCTGCGCGCGGTCCTCAAGGCCGGCTATAAAGTCATCTAATCGTTAGTCGTATATTCGTTATTCGTGTAATCGAGCATTGAATCCACGAGTCAACGATTAACGTGTAACGAATAACGTCAGTCGCCTGCGATGGTCATGCGCGAGATTTTGAGTGTCGGCGCGGCGATCCGGTCCCGCATCTCGAGATCATTGCCCACCATCTCGATATTGAGCAGCATCTCCTTGAGATTCCCCGCAATGGTAACCTCTTCGACCGGGTGGGACAGCTCTCCTTTATCGATCCATAGACCCGCCGCTCCGCGGGAATAGTCGCCGGTGACGAGATTCACGCCGAAGCCGATCAGCTCGGTCACGTAAAAGCCCTCTTCCACCGACGCGATGATCTTTTCCGGGCTGTGCGCTCCGGGCGCAAGGTAGAAATTCGTCGGCGCCACTCCGGGAGGCTCGCCGGCGGAGCGGGCGGCGTTTCCGGTGGAAGCATAGCCCAGCTTTCGACCGCTGTAGGCATCCAGGAGATAGCTCTGCAAGACGCCCTTTTCGACAACCGTCTTCTTTCTCGTCGAGACGCCTTCGCCGTCGAACGGCTTCGACCCCAGCGCGGCCGGGATCGTCCCGTCGTCGACGACCGTCACCAGCTCGGAGGCGATCTTCGATCCGAGCTTGCCGACCAAAAACGAAGCGCCCTTGTAGAGGGAATAACCGGACAGGGCCGAGGAGAGCTGGCGCAGCAGCGTCGCGGCGATTTCCGGCTCAAAGACCACCGGGAGCTCGCGCGTCTTCACCTTCCGGGCCCCCAACCTTCTCAAGGCCCGGGCGGCCGCCTTTTTCCCCACGGATTCGGGCGGCTCGAGCCGGGAAAACTTGCGCTGCGAGGAATACCAGTAGTCGCGCTGCATGGAGCCGTTGAGCGCGGCCACCGGCACCACCGAGAGGTTGTAGCTCGAACCCCGGTACTCTCCGGAGAAGCCGTGGCTGTTGGCGTAAATGACACGGCCCGCCTGGTTGGAAAACTCGGCCCCCTCCGAATTCGTGATGCGCGAGTCGAAGCCCAGCGCCGCCTGCTCGGCCTCGAGGGCAAGATTGGTTCTCTCCTCGACCGAGAGGGACTGGCCGCTGTCATCGAACAGAGCCAGGTCCGGAAGGTCGCGGGCAAGCTCCTCCGGCGCCGGCAGCCCGCTGTATCTATCCTGCGCGGTCGAGCGGGCCATGGCGCAGGTATCGTCGATCAGCCGCTCGATGGAGCCCCTGGAGATATCCGAGGTGGAGGCCGTGGCGGAGCTCGATCCAAAGAAGAGTCTCAGGCCCAAGCGCTTTTCCTGCGCCTGGCTGACCTTTTCGATCTCCCCTAAACGGACCGTGACGAAAAAGGAATCTCCCTCCACCATCACCACGTCGCCCTGCGAGGCGCCTGACGCAGGATATCGCCGGCCAGCTCTTGACTTAGCTCAAGTCGCTCCATATCCAAATTTTGTTCAAGTCGTTTAATTCGTTCAAATCGTTCAAAACGTTGAACGGCTTGAACCGCTTGAACTTCTTGAACCGCTGCTATGCAGCCGTGGTTCCTCCGACAGTGATTCCGTCGATTTTGATCGTCGGCAGCCCCACCCCCACCGGCACCGACTGCCCGTCCTTGCCGCAGGTGCCCACCCCTTCGTCCAGCTTGAGATCCGTCCCCACCATCGACACGCGCGTGAGCACGTCCGGACCGTTTCCGATCAGCGTCGCCCCCTTGACGGGACGGGTCACTTCGCCATCCTCGATGAGGTAGGCCTCGCTCGCGGAAAAGACGAATTTCCCGTTGGTGATGTCGACCTGACCGCCTCCGAAGGCCACCGCGTAGAGCCCCTTTTTCACCGAACGAATGATCTCTTCCGGCGGAGTCCCGCCGGCCAGCATAAAGGTGTTCGTCATCCGCGGCATCGGGATGTGCGCGTAGCTTTCCCGACGGCCGTTGCCTGTAAGCGGCATCTTCATCAGCGCCGCGTTCAGCCGGTCCTGCAGGTAGCCCCTGAGAATCCCCTTCTCGATCAAGACCGTCCGATGCGTCGGCGTTCCCTCGTCGTCCATATTGAGCGAGCCGCGGCGCGAGGGGATCGTCCCGTCGTCAACGACGGTGCATAGCTCCGAGGCGACCTTTTGCCCGATCCGGCCCGAGAAGGCGGACACCTTTTTACGATTAAAATCGGCCTCCAGACCGTGGCCGATCGCCTCGTGGAGCAGGATCCCGGGCCAGCCGGGCCCTAAGACCACATCCATCATTCCGGCAGGAGCATTCTCAGCCTCGAGGTTGAGAAGGGCCTGACGCACGGCCTCACGGGTGTAGCGCTCGTAGTCCTTCTTCTCCGTAAAGAAACTGAATCCTACCCGCCCGCCGCCGCCGTAGCCTCCTGTCTGCCGGTTCCCTCGTTGCTCCGCAATGCAGGTAACGTTCAAGCGCGTCAGCGGCTGAATGTCCCCGACCACCCATCCCTGGGAGGCGGCGACGAGCACGATCTTGTGCTCGCTCGCCAGCGAGACGAAGACATTTTGGATCCTCGGGTCCAGGCTGCGGGCGAGGCGATCCATGTCCTGAAGCAACGCGATCTTTTGCTCCAGGGACACCTCCGTGGCCGGGGATGAGACCGGATAGAGATCGTGCGAACGGACCGCCTGGCCTCCCACCGGCGCCGGCAGCAGGGATTCCCGATTGCGCGCGATGTATTGCGCAGTGCGGGCGGCCAGTTCGAGCTTCTCTATCGTGATGTCGTCGGTAAACGCATAGCCGGTCTTGGACTCCGCCAGCACGCGGACCCCGACCCCGTTCGCGGTGGAGCGGGAGCTGTTCTTGACCATCCCCTCCTCCAGGCTGATCGCCTCGTTCATCCGATACTCGAAATACAGGTCGGCGTAATCGGCCTTCTTCTCCAGGGCCTTGGACAGGACCTTGTCCAGGTCGCGCGCAGTGATGCCGAAGTGGCGGTCAAAAAACGATTCTGCCTGGACGATATCCTGTGCCATACACGGCGCTCCTGGTTATTTTTCTATCACAACGGCCCCCCGCGGGGAAGATGGCCGAGCGGGAAATTCCACTTTCCCTCCGCTCGAAAGTATAGTATATAAAAATCAAGGGAGCGAGTGGTTGAATATGGGAAAGAAGATCGTCCACGTTGTCGGGACCGGAACCATCGGGGAGCCCCTGATCGGCATCCTTTCCACTTTCCGCGAGCCCTTTGGGATCGACGAGGTCACCTTCCATAAACGGACCCCCTTGCTCACCGACCGATCCAAGGTCCAAGTCCTTGGAAGAAAAGGCGCGAAACTTTGCGTCGACAAGGAGCGCTGGGAAAAGTTCAAGGAAATGGGGATGGAACCGCACTACGAGACGGAGGAGGCGATTGACCGGGCCGCCGTGGTGATCGACTGCACCCCGGTCGGCAACGAAAACAAGCAGAAGTACTATAGCCGCTACACCGGGAACGGCCGCGGATTCATCGCCCAGGGAAGCGAGTTCGGCTTCGGCAAGATGTACGCGCGAGGGATCAACGACAAGGCCCTGA
>JACPDC010000268.1 GCA_016184235.1 Deltaproteobacteria bacterium
CCGGCGAGACCATACTCAGGCAGGCCGGTCGATGGCGTCGTCGAAGTGAAAATGAGCGAGCTCAGAACGAGAATGCGCGCCGGCAGCCCGATGATCGCCGGCACTTCGAACACCGCGATACCCGTCATGAACAGATAAACCATGACGGCCGCGATGGCAGGGAACGTAATCGGAATATTGATCCGAAAAAACGTCCTGAGCTTGCCGACGCCCGAGGTGTAGGCCGCCTCTTCCAACGACGGGTCCATCGAGCGGTAGGCCGCCGCCAGCATAAAGAAAGCGCCGGGCACAAAAGAAACGCCCTGCACGAACGCCATGCCGGTAAGACTGTACAAATTGAAAGGAGGACTGCTCAGGGCGAATAATTCTTGCAGCCATTTGTTGAGCAGACCGATCCGCGGACTAAGCAGCAAGATCCACGCGATAGTCCGGAGAAACACCGGTATGATAATACCAACCGTCAGGAAAACGTAAATCGTTTTCTTCAGCGGTATGTCCGTCCTCATGAGGATCCAAACCAGAGGGACGGCAATGAGAAGAGTGATGGCGACACTGGCGACCGCGAAAAAAAGCGTGTTGGCTAGAACTTCGTAGGTTCTCTGAGTCAGGTAAACCGCGGCAAAATTTTCCAGCGTGAAAGGAACATCTTCGCCGGGGAAGCCGGTGCGAAGGCTCATCAGAATGACCATCGCAACCGGCAAGCCGATCAATATCAGCAGGAACGCCGAAAGCCCCGTGGCGAACAGCGTCACTCCCTGGGGCTTGAGACGGGCAAAACCTTCCCACGCGCCCACACTGGGTTCGTAACGGGGTTCGGCTTTCAGATCTATCTCCCTATGTCGCCGGCGGCAGACGCGCGTTATCAGTTAAAACCGAGGATCTTGCCGATTTGCCGCGATATCTTATCGACCTTTGCGGCCTGGTCTTGCTTCATGTAGACAACTTGCTTCCCCTGCGCGAACTTATGCGCCGCAGTTCCCGGCACGTACGCGGAGGTATGGCCGGTATGCTTTTCCCAGATCGCCTGCACCTCCGGCGACGCCATGAAGGCCACGAAGAGATGAGCCGCGTTCGGATGCGGCGCGTTTTTCAGCACGCCGACATGATACTCGGGCGAGATCACCGGCTGAACCTGTTCGGCAAAAGCGAGCGGCGCGCCCGACTCCATGGACTCCAACCGCCCCCAGTGGTGGGTGGAATTGATGACTCCGAGTTTTCCCTTCCATTTCGGATCGAGAAGGTCTTCCCACTTTTTGGGCACGTCCTTGGCAGGCAGAGTCTTCTTGTTATAGGCGGGCAGCGCAAACTGATTGGCAACCGAGACGGTTCCGTTGTCATACTCGATCCGATCCTTCGCCACGCCGATGCTCGTGTAGTCAAAAGGTATGTGCAGCTTTCTCAGCCACAGCGAGCCATGATGGGCATCCGTGACGACCATGATGTCCCACTCCGGCGGCTGTCCCGACGCCGAAAGCCCCACGACCTTGCCGGTGTCCCTTGACGTTGAGCCCGTACTTTTTGTTGAAAGCCGCTGCCAAAGCCTGGGCGCCCTGGGGGCCCAGGGTGGAGGGACCGTAGAACTCTATCACTCCCTCCTTCTTGGCTCCCGCGATCAACTCATCGAGCTTGGAAGAGCCGGCCTGCGCCCATCCTCCCGGCGCGCTCAAGGTCAGCAAGCTTGCCATCAAGAAAATATAAAACCACCGCATAAGGCACCTCCTGGGTTTAAAGCGTAAACTTGGGCTTTCTTTTACGTCAGTAACGTCTCGATTTCAAGCCTGTAGCAGGCTGTTGAAAAAGGCCCACCTGCTGTCAGCCGGCCCGAGAGGCTCCCTCGGGGAACGCGCTCTCGGCTGCGGCCGATGGAGCAGTGTTTTAACCGAACCTTTTCGTCTCTACGTCCGCAGCCTTGCTCGCGCTCCCCTCGGTCGCTGCATAAAGTGAGGGGGCTTGCCGAGTAAGCCGAAAGCACCAGTCGTGGAGGTTCGGATTAACCACTGCTCTATTGCTTTCGGCGCACGAGGTAAGTCCCCGAACGATACTTTTTGACCGGCCTGAGAACGGAGTTTTTCCACGTCCGGGCGTTCGCCGTTGCCTAGGGAAACCGGGGGCCCGTGTACTCAAGAATATACAGCCCCCCAGTGATACGGTCGGTGACATAGATAAGCCCGTCCGTATCGACGTAAAGATCGTTGAACATGGGGGCCTTCTGCCCTGCGGGCGGCGGCGGGATGAAGAAGCCGACCTCCTCCGGGCGGTACTGATTCCTGATGTCGAAGATCCGCAGCCCGGCGTTATAGTAGGTGACGAAAATGACATTCTCGCTCTGGAATGAGCCGGGTCTGTTCTCGTGGACATTGTGCGGCCCGAAGCGGAGTCCCCGCTTGCAGAAATCGCCCTGCGGCACCGGGCACGTGCTGATCATCACCGGATTTCTTTCCTCGCGGATGTCGATCAACCAGACCCGCTTCTCCCCCTCCTGACAGTCGTACTTCACCGACTCGTCCACAGCCACCACGAGCTTTCTTCCCGGGAGCGGCAACGTCGTATGAGCGTAGCCGCCGTAAGGCGGGCTCCAATCGAGGCGGCTGATGGTCTTCGGCTCGCTCAAGTCGGAGATGTCGACGATGGCCATTCCGGCGTCGACCAGAGCGACGTAGGAGCGATCGCCGTGCGGGATGGCGCCGTGAACGTGAAAGTGCTCCCCTGGGAACGGTGTCCAATCCGGCGGCGTCTCTTCCCCTTCCTTGGTTCCCGGAATCCACCACACGCCCGCCTGCTTGGGACGGGACGGGTCCGACAAATCCGCGATCAGATAGGCGCGCTCCTTGATGCCGGGCATCATGGCGCCGACGTGGGCGTACTTTCCATCGGTGAACCACATCCGGTGCACGCCCTTGCCCGGAATTCTGAGATATCCGATCTCCCTGGGAGTTGTCGGGTCGGAAAGCTCGTAGACGCGAATCCCCGCCTCGTTCTTCGCGCCGGGGTCCAACTGCTTGTTGAAGTAGGGCCGTTCCTGGTTCTGGATCAGGATATCGCCCGCTATCTGAACCTTGTGGGCGTGGGTGTTCTCCGAGTGGGGCAGCTGGCGCACGACCCGCGGGTTCTCAGGGTCTGCGGCGTCGACGATGGTGAGCGCCATCGGCGACGTTCCGAGGTGGGCGACATAGACGTAGCGCCCGGCCTTGAGCAGCTGCATGCCGTCGCCATGGCCGTTCAGGTCGCTGTGGCCCACGAGCCGCACGTTATGGCGCTCGCTTCGGGATTCCATCTCCTTGATCGCGCTTGATGGCATCTGCTCCGCCTCCAGGGATGATGATTGCAATGGTATAATGCCCCGTATCAACGGTTGTCAAACGACTTTGGAACAGATTTTCTGGCAGGCTATTGTCTGTGTCGGCCGGAGGCTGATCCGCCAATCTTTGCGCCGGAGCCTATTGCCTCTTTTGCCATTTTGCCTTATTTTACGCGCAAATAGCTTCGGCTGGGTCCCCAATCCGGTCACATCTTTGATTCGACATCACAGCCCGGACGGGTCCCTGGATTGAGCCCCAGAAAGGGACAGGGTATAATCGAATGAAAGTAACACCAAGGAAGCGATA
>JACPDC010000243.1 GCA_016184235.1 Deltaproteobacteria bacterium
GTCAATGAATACGCGGGCACATACTCCACCGGATCCACCGGCACGCAGCTTCATGAGGTTTGCCACGGCTGCAATTACCTGGGAGTGGAAACTGCCCCCGGCGCCAAGGTTGAGCCCAGCATCGGCACCGTGAGCGACGTCCTGGATGTGGATGCCATAGCGACGAATTTCTACAACCAGGCCGCCACGGTCAAGTACTTCAACGGTCTGACAACGGATTCGACAACCTGTCCCAGTTCAAGCCCATGTCAATTCGGGACCAGCGCAGTGCCCCAAATCACCTATGTTAAGGAGACCTACGACACGGATTTGACGATCCTCAAGGGCTATGTGACGGGCTACGGCGTGCTGGTCCTGGAAGGTCGGCCCATTATTGGCGATAATTTTCAATTCTATGGCCTCGTGGTGCATAAAAGACCGAATGGAAGCTCGTATATCACTTTCGAGGACAGCGCCAAGATTTATGGCAGTCTTCTCTTGGGGTCCTACGATGAAGGTGACGGCCAGGGAAGGAAGACCCGCTTTGGACTCAAGGACTTTGTCCGGTTCTATTACAGCAGCCAAGCTCTAGCATCCGTCGATAGCAACTGGGGCTCTCTCCTTCCCAAGCCGTCCAGAATCTTCGCCTGGGTGGAGAAGTGATCAAGGGGTGGATTAAAAGGATTGCCGCCGGTCAAAAAACGATAACGGAATCTCGATGAACAAAGTTCTCGTAGTCGAAGACAATCCCGATATGCTGCAACTTCTGGCCTGGCAGGTAGAACGCCTTGGCTTTTTGGTCATCCGGGCAAAGAACGGCCAGGAGGGGGTGGAAAAGGCGGTCAAGGAAAGACCCATACTGATCTTCATGGACATTATGATGCCTGGTATGGATGGAAGGGAGGCCGCGCGCAGCCTTCGGTCCAAGCCCGAGACCCGGGAAATTCCCATAGTGGCCGCGACGGTCCTCTTTCGGGATTCCGATCTCAGATCCTGCATCGAAGCGGGATGCAACGATCACCTGGTTAAACCTTTTACCTTCGAACAACTGGTGGGCAAGGTTCAGCAATATACCTCCGTGCCAAACAAATATCCCACATAGTCCATGCAAGAGAACGGACGGCAAGTAGGGCGGACTCTTCTCAGGGCTCGTCTGATTGATGCGGAGCTCTTAAAGAAAGCCGAAGAGGAGCAAAGGAAGACCGGCCGCCGCGTGACGGAGATTCTGGTCTCGCTGGGTGTCGACAGCCAGGTGATTCGTCAGGCGCTGGCGCTGCGTCTCAAGATTCCGGAGGCCAACCTGAACGGCTACAAGCCTGAGCCGGACCTGCTCGCGCTGGTTCCGGAGAGTTGGATCCAAAGGCACGGAATCGTTCCTCTCGAGAGGTTGGAAAACACCCTCACGCTTGGAACAGTCAATCCTTTCAATATCGAAATCAACAAAGATATTAGATTTAAAACCGGGCTCAACGTGCGGGTGGCGGCGGTCTCCGAGGCCGAGCTGGCTACGATGATTGAGAGTAGCGTCGCTGCCGAGGCGTCCCCGATGGAATTTAATCTCGACGAGGTCCTTCAAGACGTGGGCAACCCGGATATCGAGGTGATCGCACAGGGACAACAAGAGGAGATTGAAGAGGAAATCCTCGAAGGGCCCGAGCCCGAAGCGCCCATTATCAGACTGGTAGATCGGATCATTCAAGACGCGGTCAGGGCAAGGGCCACGGATATTCACATTGAGCCTGGGCGCGGAAATGTCCATGTCCGTTACCGCATCGATGGGGTGCTGAGAGATATCCTGGATGTGCCTAAGTACGTTCAGGGTCCGGTGCTGTCCCGGCTCAAGATCATGGGCAGCATGGACATCAGCGAGAAGCGCAAACCGCAGGACGGCCGTTCCAAGATAAAAGTAGGGAAGACGATCGTCGACCTCAGGATATCGAGCCTGCCGACCATGTTCGGCGAGAAGATCGTTCTGCGCCTGTTGGAGCAGAAAAAGGGAGTCATGTCTCTTGGGGACATCGGATTTTCACCCCATATTCTTCACGCTCTTAACAAATTTCTAGATCATCCCCAGGGAATGATACTGGTGACAGGGCCAACCGGCAGCGGCAAGACCACGACCCTCTATTCCGCCCTTGCCCGCCTGAACGATGAGACCACGAACATCGTTACCGTGGAGGATCCGGTGGAGTATCAAGTGCCCGGCATCAACCAGGTCCAGATCAACGTGAGGGCCGGGATGACCTTCGCCAGCGCGCTCCGCTCCATCCTGAGGCAGGACCCCGACATCGTACTGGTCGGGGAGATGCGCGACCACGAGACCGCGGAGATCGCTTGTCATGCGGCGCAGACCGGACATCTCGTCCTCAGCACGCTCCATACCAACGACGCCGCTTCCACTGTCACGCGGCTGCTGGCCATGGGGATCGATCCTTTCCTGATCGCTTCGTCGGTTTTGGGCGTGTTGTCCCAAAGACTCGTGCGCCAGCTCTGTCCCCATTGTAAGGTCCCCGTGGCGATGAGTGGCCATTTAGCCGAATGGTTGCCGCCGGGCGACGACCAGAAGCCCTATCAACTCTTCGCCGCGACAGGCTGCAACCAATGCCGGAATACCGGTTTCTGCGGCCGCTTTCCCATTGCCGAGATCCTCGTTCCCAACGACAACATTAGAGACCTTGTTCTCAACGGGAGATCCGACCGGGAGATCACGAATGTGGCCCGCCAGTGCGGGATGAAAACTATATTTGAAGATGGGATAGACAGCATCCTTCGGGGGTTGACCACGTTTGACGAGGTAACCCGGGTCGTGGCCCCGCCAGAGCCGTCTTCCAAACATGAAAACAGGCAAAAGCTTTCTCTGCTGAAGGTCCAGCCTTAGCGCGCATAGTCTTCTTCCTCAATCGCCGAGTCTGCGCTTGAGCCAGCCGCAGACCGTCTCTAAAACCTCGCGATTCGGCTGGCCTGGAACGCGTCCCATGTGGCCCGCCCCGGCAAAGATCCGCACATCCTTGGGGGAGCCGTGCTCCAGCAGCAGATAGATGTCCTCCACCGGGTGCTGGTCGTCATTCTTGCCGTTAATCAAAAGCAGCGGCGCATTGGGCTGGTCCCAAAGCCCCTGCGTTTTGAGCGATAGTTGAGGCGCAATCCTAAGGACCTCTTCAAGCGACTTCGCCCGAAAGATATAGGCCCGCGCATCGAGGAGGCTCGCCGGCCCCATGAGGTATTGAGAGGCGCGCTCCGTCAGAGCCGGGCGCAGCCACTCTGGCTGGAATGTGAGATGGGCTCCCGCGCCCCAGTTGACCGCTCCCCTGAGCCGCTTCGCCTCGACATAGGCCATCTTGGCCGCCCAGTAGCCGCCGAAGCTCCGTCCCATGACGGCGATGCGCCTTCCATCCACATCGTCTCTCCCTGCTAAATAATCCATGGCCGTGGAGAAGGTCCGCTCGGCCCTGGGCTCGTGACCCAACAACGGATTCTCTCCGGCGCCGGGCATGTCGATGGTGAAGGTGGCGAGACCAAGGCGGTGCAGCGCCTCGCTTTGCCCGCGCGCGTCTTCTTTCCAGCCGTCCACCCCGCCCCAGTGCATGACCACAGGAGGGCGACGGAGCCCGCGAGGGACTTGCAGGTAGCCGACGACTTTTTTCCCCTCAAAGGGGATCTCCACCCGCTCGACCGGCGGATCGAGGTATTTCCCCGCCTTCTGAAAGTTCCGTAGCGCCCCTTTGTAGCAATTCATTTTTTCCGGGCTGCTCGGCACCGGATAGCGCCCGATCCGGTAATATTCATAGGCGAGATAGTAGGACTTCCCCGCTTCATCTCTCTCACCCCGTTTTTCCTGCTCGTCGCCGAGAGACTCATATCTCGCCCCGATCTTCCCCCACTCGACGCCCCAAGGGTCCGGATCGAGACTGCTAAGCCGCCCCAAAACCTCCTCCACATCCTCGCGCCTGACCCGCTCGAAGGGATTGACCCTTCCCGCCCGGCGCAGGATTTCCGTCCGGGTCTCCTCAAGGGTTCGGCCACGCGCTTCCATGGATGCCTCCTTTCGCGGCTCCAAAAATCCAACGAGTCATCAACGAGAGCCCCTGAGTCTTGGGTCCAGCGCCTCGCGGAGTCCCTCGCCGACCAGATAGTAACCGAGCACAGTGACAAAAATCGCCGCCCCGGGAAAGACCGCCAGCCACCAGGCGAACGTATTGCTGCGCGCTTCGTTGAGGATCGAGCCCCAGGTCACGGTATCCGCCGGCACGCCGATCCCCAAAAAGCTCAGGCTGGACTCCAGCAAGATGGCCGCAGCGATTCCCAGGACTACTGAGACCAACACCGGAGCCAGAGCATTCGGCAGGATATGGCGGAACATGATCTTGCGGTCGGAGACGCCCAGGGCGACGGCGGCCGTGACATAATCGAGACCGCGGATCTTGAGAAACTCGTTGCGGGTAAACCGGGCGATGCCCACCCATCCGGTCAGGCCAATAACGATCATGGTGAGAAAAATGCTCGGCGGCAGGAGCGCCGCAATCGTGATCAAAAGAAAGAACGTCGGAATAGATAGCATGAGTTCGAACAATCGTGAAATGACCAGATCGACCCAGGAACCGAAAAAACCCGCAATGGCCCCGAGCACGACGCCCACCGTCAGCGCCACTCCCACAGCGACGAAACCGATGGATAGCGATATCCGGGAGCCGTGGATGATCCCTGCCATCACATCGCGCCCCAGCTTGTCAGTGCCCAACCAATGCTCCCCGGAGGGGTTCTCGAAAGGGGCCGTCAGATCGATATTGCCGGCGCGGTAAGGAACGGGCGGAAAGAGCGCTCCCTCGCTGTCGAGCTTCTTAAAGTCGACGTTGAGGATCTCTGCCGGCCATTTGCCTAGGCCAAGCTGCACGAGATAGCCGCGCAAGATGGGAAAATAGCTCTGGCCGCGATATTTCAGGTAGTACGGCTTGTCATTCGCCAAAAAGTCGGCCAATAACGCCGTCAGCAATAGAAAGCAGACGACGTAGAACGCCGAAAGGGCCAGCGGATTTCGTCTGAACTGTCTCCAGACCGGGTTCCAAAGTCCTCCGCCCCTTTCGCCGGTTTCCGTTCGGGCAGCCCCTGCGAGAGGCGTCATTGGCCGCTCGTCGTCGGAGGGCCTGCGGCTCATTGGGCCCTCCGGCCGAAGGCGATCCGCGGATCGACTACGGCAAGGAGAATGTCCGAAAGAAGAATCCCGAAGAGCGTCAGCAGCGCGCTCACGGTAAAAAGCGCCATGACGATGGGATAGTCGCGGGCCAGGACCGCCTCGTAGCCGAGCTGCCCCAGGCCGGGAATGGAAAAAATCGTCTCGATGATGATGCTGCCCCCGATCAAGCCGGGCAGGATCGATGCCAGAATAGTCACCAGAGGGATCAGGGAGTTGCGCAGGACGTGCTTCAGCACGACGATCCGCTCCGATAGCCCCTTGGCCCTGGCCACCTGGACATAGTCCTGCCCCAGAACTTCCAGCATACTGGAGCGCATGTAACGGGAGAGTCCCGCGAATCCGTCGTAAGACAGAAGCACGACGGGGAGAAACAGGTGCCACGCTTGATCCTTAAGCCTCCTCCAGAGAGGCCAGTCCGGGGAGTAGTCGATCGAGGCGAGACCGCCGGGGGGAAAGAGGTATAGGAAGTCCCCGCCGCAAAGAAAGACCACGGCCATGGTGGCGGCCCATACCAGCGGGACCGCAAACAGGACGAAGGCCGTGACGGTCGCCGCGTGGTCAGCGAAGGAATAGGCGTGAGAAGCGGAATAGATCCCCAAGGGAATGGCCACGGCGTAGACCAGGAGAATGGAAAAGAGATTTAACCTGACCGTGACCGGAAGCCGCTCCAAGATCTTGTTCCATACGGGCTGATTATCCTTGAACGATTCGCCGAAGTTCAGAGTCAACAAATTCTTCAGCCACAGGGCATACTGCACGTGCAACGCCCGGTCGAGACCATAGTGGGCCCGCCATTCGGCCACAGCCTGCTCCACTGCGCTGCGCTTTTCCATGGAGACCCCGGCCTGAGCCCCGGCTCGCAATCCGCCTGCCGCCCGGAGCTCGGCGGGATCCCCGGGGGCAAGGCGCATGATCAAAAAGCTGAGCAGCGTGATCCCAATAAAAGTGGGCAGTAAGAGAAGCGAGCGCTGGATGAGGTAGCTTCCCATGTTCAGGTCTTACTGGGTTGTATATCTCTGTAAGGACGTCGGGACCCACCACTCGATGGGACGCAGCCCTCCCGGCAGGACCTCTACACTGCGGAACCGGCGCTGAACCGCCGAGACCCACTTGCCAACAAACAGAAAAGTGTAGGGCTGCTCGTCATTGAGAATTTTCTGGAACTCGCGGTAGAGCTCAATGCGCCTGTTCGCGTCGAATTCCCTCCGGTATTCCTCCAGTATCCTGTCCACCCGGGGATTGCGGTAATTGATATGGTTGGAGCCCTTGTTCGCCGCCTGCGAAGAGTGCCAGACCTGGTAGGCATCCGGTTCGCTCACGCCCATGGCCCAGCCAAGGATGACGGCGTCGAATTTGTGATTTTTCACGTCATCCAAAAAAATGGTCCAGTCCAACTCGCGCACCGTGGCGGCGATGCCGTGCTTCTTGAGCTCGTCTTGAAGAGTCAGGGCTACACTCTTACGCGTGGTGTTGCCCGAGTTGAACTTGATCTCGAAGCGAAACGAGACTCTTTCATTGCCGATAACCTTGTCCAGCACGCCATCGCCGTCGGTATCTTTCCAGCCCGCCTCGCTTAGAAGCTGCAACCCCTTCTGCGGATCATAGGGATGGCTGTAAAGGCCCTTGTCGTACTCGGGACGGAAGAAATAAATGGGACCATCCACGACCTCGCCCAGGCCGAACAGGATCGTCTTGATCATTTGCCTTCGGTTCGTGAAATAGGTCATGGCCTGGCGGACCCGCTTGTCCTTGAAGATCGGATGGCCGTTGTTCCATCCGATGTAACTATACGTAGGGGCGAAGTATTCAAACTTCTGGAACTCCCTTTTGAACCTCTCACTGCCGGTTCCCCGCACGTGGTGAATCGGGGTCAGGCTCTCCATGAAGTCGAGCCCGCCGCTCTTCAGCGTAACCAGGGCGGCGTCCGGGTTATTGATGATGCGAAATCTTAGACGATCCATGCGCGGTTGTTCGACACCCGGCTTTCCGTTACCCCAATAACTCGGGTCGCGTCGCAGCTCGACCTCTTGCCCCGTTTTCCAACTCTGGAACTTGTACGGCCCGCTGCCTAACGGATTACGGCTGTAGCTCTTGTTGAAGTTGCCGGCAAAACGCTTGACACTGTCGGGCATCCGGGACGAACCTTGGTCCAGCTCGCGGACGCCTACGCTTTTCAAAAGATCTTCCGGATCATAATAGTGGCGCGGGAGCACGCTGATGCCGCCAAGCACGCTCTCGTTGAGAAAATAGGGCTCTTTGGTAACAAATCGAATCGTATGTTCATCCAGGAGCTGGGCGTCAACCACCGAGTTGTAGTAAACGCGCAGAAAAGGGGCGTTCACCAATGGGCACTTGATCGCTTTGATGCTGAACAGGACATCGGCCCCGGTAAGCGGACGACCATCTTGGAAGCGGACGTCAGGACGAATCTTAAAAGTGTAGCTCAGCTTATCTTTGGAAATGACCGGCCTCGTCTCCGCAATCAAGGGTTTCAGTTCCAGGGTGCGGGGATCGCGCACAAGAAGACTTTCGAAGATATAGCCCAAAACCTCGCTGGAGGCCGAATCGTTGCTCGTCAGGGGGTTGAGCTGCTCCGGATCGCTGAGACTATGGATGACCAGCCAGTCGCCGGTGGTCGGCGGCCCGGCCTCCGCCTTGGCGACGACGGGCTGAGAGCCGGGACTTTCGGCTGCGATCCTTTCCCCTTTTTCGCACGCCGCTACCAGCAGCAGGCCCGAAAGGACCAGGCATCTCCCCGCCTTTCTCATCGGCGCTCACCCTCCCAGAGATTCCAGCGGGAGTTCTCTCACGCTGGCGGGCCGCTCCTGGACGAAAAGCGGAAAAGGCAGCGTGATGTTCAGCTCCGGCTCTTTGTAGCGGATCTCCAGCCATTTTTGCCGGCCGGGGGCCTCCAGGGCGATCGTCAGCGGGAAAAAACCGTTGGGGGTAGGGAAAAAATCCGAGAAAACGGCCTTGAGCTCGATCTCCCCGTCGGCGCCTGAGCGCTCCCACCCGGTCGGAACGCCCAGCGTAGGATGAAAGAGGACCTTCTCCTTCCCGCCCCCTTCGACCTCCCAATGAATGGCGCCTTCTCCCTCCTGCCATTGGGACGGAATCTCCACCGGCGGCAGCCCCATCAGGAGCGAAGTCACCTCATCCAGGGCCAGAGGTATGTGGGTGTAGCGGAGGAGATTTTCCTTGGAGCTCCGGCCGCGGTAGAAGAGCCCCTCGCGCGTGTGAAATCCCGCGATCTCGTCGGCGTCCACGGTCACGATCAATATCGCCCCCAGCGGGGAGAGGGTCTCCAGACGCAGCCGGTCCGGCCGCTGAACCAGGATCGCCTCCTGAAAGCCGGCGCGTCCCTCCGTCCCCCAATACTGGACGGTGGCCAGGGTGCGCAGGGAGCGAAGGCGCCGGCCCCTTTCGGCCAGATCGTTAACCAGGCCGCTCGTGTTCAGATTCGGACTTCCGGGGAGCCCGCCGGCGGGCGATGAGCCGGTTTGGGGCGCCATTCCCGCGCAGCTCGAAACCCCCAGCAGGATCAGGCCGATGACAGCCGGCAGGCAAACGCGTCCGTTCCGACCTAACTGTTCGAGTCGTTTAAACCGTTTGAATTGTTTAATGGGTTTCAGCTTCTTTATCGTCTTGAACCATTTGAACGTCTTGAACTATTTGAACTGTCTGTCTAAGCGCTCGATCTTTTCGCGGATTCTCTTCGATTGCTCTTCTTCCTTGGACCTCTTCAGCGCCTCGCGATACCGTTCCACGGCGCCGGCCACCTTGCCGACT
>JACPDC010000244.1 GCA_016184235.1 Deltaproteobacteria bacterium
CGCGCCGATCTCGGCGCTGGTGCCGATCCTCATGGCCGTGATCGGCATCGGCGAGACCACCGTGGTCGTCACCGTCTTCCTCTTCGCCGTTTTCGTCATCATCCTCGACACCCAGGTCGGCGTCAGACAGGCGGACCGGTCGCTGGTGGAGATGGCCCTCTCCTTCGGCGCGCGCCGCTCCCAGCTCTACACCAAGGTGCTGCTGTTAAGCGCGCTGCCGGAGATCCTGGCGGGCCTGCGCCTGGCGGCGATCCGGGGCGTGAAGGGGGTCGTGATCGGACAGCTTCTCGTGGCCATCATGGGCGTAGGCGAGCTCTTCGAACTCTATTCGCAGCATTTCCTGATGGAGGAATTCTGGGCGCTGGTCATTATCGTTTTCATGTTCGCCTTCGCGGTCTCCGAGGCGATCGCCTACCTCGAGCGGCGCGTCGAATACTACGCCAGCGCCCGCTGATTGGAGAGAGGGGTCTGCCCGCCCCTTCGCTCCAGTGCCTCCTCGTCGGGAACTCTTTTCTGCTTGCCTCGGGCAGCATCGAAACTCGCCCATAAGACAAATACGGGCTCAGACATCGATGCTGCTTATCCTCGGCTTCGCAGAGAGTTCCAACGACTCGGAGTCAATCTTCCGCTCCAGGGACGGCGAGACCCCTGGGAGAGAGGGAAGGTGCCGGCTCCGAGGGGGCGAGGCTGACGAGCGCAGACGTAGGGGTAGGAAGGTTGCTGGCAGGCCCTGACCGTTGGAGTGAGCAGCACAGGGGAGGACGGGGCGGTGGCCCTCAAGGCACAAGCCCATCGGCTGCGCTCGGAAGACTCGCCCCCGAGGAGCTTCCATTTCCCTTGACGCCCGTCACAAAGTCGCCGTATCTTGGGCCGTCCTTTTTCAGGGAGATCTGGTCGTGAAGCAAAATCATGAGGTCGCGGTCTTCGGCGGGGGCTGCTTCTGGTGCACCGAGGCGGTCTTTGACGAGCTCAACGGGGTGATCTCGGTCATGCCCGGCTACGCCGGCGGCAGCCTGAAAAATCCGACGTACGATGACGTGTGCGACGGGCGGACCGGCCACGCCGAGGCGATCCGGATCGAATTCGACCCGAGCGCGATCTCTTACAGGGATCTCCTCACGGTCTTCTTCGCCACGCACGATCCGACGACGCCCAACCGTCAAGGAAACGATGTGGGCACGCAGTACCGCTCAATCGTCCTCTACGCGAGCGAGGAGCAAAAGAAGCAGGCGGAGGGGCTCATCCGGGAGCTCAACGACTCTTCAGTGTTCGGCAAACCCGTCGTCACCGAGGTAAAGCCGCTGGGAGAGTTCTACGAGGCCGAGGACTACCATCGCAAATACTACGCGAACAATTCCTACCAGCCCTACTGCCAGTTTATCATCAGCCCCAAACTTCAAAAGCTCCACAAGCAGTTCGCCGAGCTTCTCAAATCCCGCGGGAAATGACTCTTCTCATTCTTCCGGCGCGGTCATTCGTCGCCGTTTTCTGGTCTCGCCCTTGACCTCCTTTTTTTCCCTTGACGCACGTCGCCGATTCACCCTATTTTAGGCTGATTTACGTTCACGGAGGAAGGCGATGAAAACACCTGTTGCCAAGGGTCCCGTCCGCTTGTTGGCTCTGTTAATGGCCTGCGGGGTTTTGTTTGTCACCCCCGTCGTATCAGCGGCCGACAAGCTGAACGCCATTTACACAGCCCGGGTGATGTCCCAATCCATGCCCTGGGTCGCCCAGGAGGCCGGTCTCTTCAAGAAGCACGATCTGGACGTCCAGCTGATTTTCGTAACGCCCGGCGCGCCCGCGGTTGCGACGATGCTGACGGGCGACAGCGAGCTGTCGATACAGGGGGCCGGCGCGCTCTCTCGGGCCCTGGTTCAGGGAAACAAGGAAGTCGTCTTTATAGGCGGGATCAAGAATGTCCTGACCCACAGTTTCTTGGCGAAACCGGAGATCAAGAAGGCCGAGAACCTCAAGGGCAAAAGGATCGGCGTGTCGCGCATCGGCAGCAACCCTCACTACTTCGCGGTCCAGGCCCTGCGCCGTTTCGGTCTGGAATCCCGCGATGTCAGCTTCATCCAGACCGGCGGCGCGCCCGAGACCCTCGCGGCGCTGGTCGCCCACGGCATCGACGCCGCGGTACTGACCTCGCCTACGGATAGCCAGGCCTTGGGACTCGGCTATCAGTATGTCATCTACGGTCCCGACCTCCGCATCCCTTATGCGGCGACGACCTTTAACACCCGCCGCTCCGTTATCGCCAAGCGGCCGCAGGTGCTGGCCCGGTTCATGCGCGCCATGGCGGAGTCGGCAAAGATCCTGCACACGGACAAGGAGTACACCTTCAAAATCCTCCGGAAGTATCTCCGCGTCGACGACCGGAAGATTCTGGAAGCCGCTTATAACGCGGAGATCAAAGCCTTGGAGCCGAGGTTGGCCCTGAAGCTCGAGGCGCTGCAGGCGAACCTCGACGAGATCGCGCCGGTCGAGCCGCGGGCCAAGAATGTCAAGCCCCAGGAGTTGGTGGATAACCGTTTCCTCGAGGAGATGGAAAAGAGCGGCTTCTTCGACAGGCTCTGGGGCGAGAAGAAGTAGCCTTCGGGTGGTCTTCTGGACGGGGAAACATAGCGAGCTGCAAGTAGAATAGCGCTGCGAAAGGAGGGCAGACCGTGGCCAAGCTGCGACATTTCGCGCTCTATACCGGTGATCCTGAGACGACCGCGGCGTTTTACAAGAAGGCCTTCGACATGACCGAGGTGGGCCGGACCAAATCCACATTCGCCGACGGGATTTTTTTGAGCGACGGCACCCTCAATCTCGCGGTCCTGCGCTACAAGGACCCCGAGGCTGCGGCCCAGTACGGCAGCTCGTCCAAATTCGGCATGAGCCATTTCGGCTTTTGGGTGGAAGATATCGAAGGCACGCGCAGGCGGCTGCGCGAGCTCGGCGCCGAATACATCGACACGCGCGATCCCCAGGCCGCGCCCATGGGCTTTTTCGAGGAAAAATGGAAAGGGCCGGACGGAACGGTCATCGACATCACCGACCAGGGCTGGGTGGGGGCGTTGCCGCCGGCGGGGAAATGACCGGGAGAATTGGAGGACTATTTCATGCCGCTGACACTGGAAAAGGCAACAATCATCGTCGATAAGGCGCTCGCCAAGGCGAGGGAGATGAAATACCGGCCGATGTGCGTGGCCGTGCTGGATGATGGCGGGCACCTCAAAGCCTTGAAGCGGGAGGACGGGGCGAGCATCCTGCGTCCGCAGATAGCTACTGGAAAGGCCTGGGGCGCCCTGGGCATGGGAGAGTCGAGCCGCCAACTGGGCGAGCGGCTGAAAGAGCGGCTGGCGTTTCTGGGGGCTCTGTCCGACATGTCCGGCGGCAAGGTGGTGCCGGTGCCAGGGGGCGTCTTGATTCTTCAAGATGGCACGATCATCGGCGCAGTCGGGGTAACAGGCGGGACGTCGGATGAGGACGAGCTCTGCGCGATCGAAGGGATCAAGGCGGCCGGCCTGGAATTTAAGGTGTGACCTCTACCCGGCCACGCAGGGCTTCGAGAAACCGCCGCTAAATTTCCACTTGACGCCGTGCCCCCTACTGTATTAGTAAGCCCTTTCAATCTGGGTTCGCCGATCCCGTCACATCTTTGATTCGTCCTACATCAGCCCGGACTGGGTTACCCCGGTTTGCCGTTTTTCGCATGTCGAGACTTAGAAGGAGGGCTAAATGAAAAACTATAGGGTTGTTTCGGCCGTGTCATTGGCTGCTCTTTTCTTTGGAGGGACCCCTTACTTCACCTCCAACCTCGAGGCGCAGGGCGAGCCCTACTACAAAGGCAAGACAACAAAAATTATCGTCGGCTTCACCCCCGGCGGCTTTTACGACCGTTGGGCCCGGCTTCTCGCGCGCTATTTGCCCAAGTACATCCCGGGCGGTCCGGAGATGATCGTCCAGAACATGCCCGGAGCCGGTGGCATGATCTCCGCCAACCATATCTATACCGTGGCAAAACCCGACGGCCTGACCCTCGGGATGATCAGTTACGGCGCTTACCTGGATCAGCTCGTAGGCCGGAAGGAGGTCCAGTACGACGTGCGCAAATTCCTCTGGATCGGCTCTCCGGAAAAGAGCGAGGTTCTCATGTACGTGCGGACGGACACGCCCTATCAGTCGATCGAAGACATCCGCAGGACGCCGGAACCGCCCAAATGCGGCTCCACCGGCACCGCAGGCACCGACTACATCCTGGCCCGGTTGCTGGAGGACACTCTCGGCCTGAAGATCAACACGGTGCTGGGCTATCCCGGCGGCAGCGAGATCGATATCGCGGTGGAAAAGGGTGAGGTGCAATGCCGCGGTCTGACGGCCGCGCCCTTCTTCGGCCGCGAACCGTTCTTGACCTGGCGGAAAAAGAATTTCGTGCGCGTCCTGCTATACGGCGGCTTGAAAAGGGATCCGCGGATTCCCGATACTCCGACTATCTACGAGATTTTCGATAAGGAAAAAACGCCGGAGGAGGGCCGCCGCGTGGCGGACGTGATATTGCGCGGCGGAGATTTCGGCCGCCCGCTGATCGCCCCACCCGGGACCCCGCAAGGCATAGTGAAAGCATTGCGTGAGGCTTATGCAAAATCGTTGAAGGACGAAAATCTGCTGGCCGACGCCAAGAAGGGCCGGATGGAAGTCGAACACGTGAGCGGCGAGGAGCTGCAAAAATTGGCGGTAACTATAATCGATCAGCCCCCGGCGGTCGTAGCCCGGGTCAAAAAAGTTTTAGGGCAGTGAAACAGATAGGACCTGCACCGGCTAACTAAATGGAGGCGAGTGCCGGGCACGAGCTATTGATCTAGCGCTTGCTCTGCCGCGGGTTGCCGGCGGGCGCCTGAAGGTTTTCAGCGGCGATCGCCAGGCGGGCCGCCCCACGAGGGCGCGCCAGCCACTCGATCAAGATCAGGGCCGCGCCCAGGACCAGCCCGACGCCGTTGCTGGCCCAGGTCAAAGTCGCATGTTTACCCGCGTCAACGATTGGAATAAGCAGACCGACGGCAGCGGCAATGAAAAGTACCCGCTGGAGCGGGCCTATGACGCGAAAGAGATAACCCACCAGTCCGACCCCCAATAGCCCTGTCCCGAAGACCGCTGTTACCACGGAGAGCGCCACATTCTCCCACGGCCCCAACAACAGCAATGTCGGTGAGAATACGAAGAGAAAGGGGACGATGTACGCCAGGACACCCAACCGAACGGCCTCCCAGCCGGCCCGAATCGGGTCGGTCTTCGCTAAAGAGGCGGCGGCGTAGATCGCCAGGCATACCGGAGGCGTGATCATGCTCAGCATGCCGAAGTAGAAAATGAAAAGGTGAGCGGCGATCGCCACGATTCCCAGCTTGGTGATCGCCGGAGCCACCAGCACGGCGAGCAAAATGTAGACGGCCGTCGTGGGCATGCCCATGCCCAGAATCATGCTGACAATGGCGGTGCATAAAAGCATCAGGATGGCGCTGGTTTCGCCGATCGTCGTTAGAGTGAGAGTCAAGGTGAAGCCGAGACCGGTGAGTTGCAGGACGCCGATGACAATGCCCGCCAGGCCGGTAATCGCCGCGATGTCCAGCAAACCGCGCCCGGTATTGTGCAGCAATTCGATGAGAGTTTTCGGCCTGAGCCTGACGCCGGGAGTGAAAAAACCGGCGATCAGCGCCGAGATGATGGCAAAGGAACCGGCCACCTCCGCCCGCCGCGGAATGATGAAAAGAAAGGTCACCAGCACGCTCAAGGGCACCAGAAAGCTCGCCGATCTGCGCATGGCGGAGCCGAGAGACGGCAGCTCCCGGGGCGGCAGCCCGCGCAGCCCCTGCCGCCCCGCCAGCAGATCCACCTGGACAAACAGGGCGACGTAAAACAGCAGAGCCGGAACAAAGGCGGCCAGCGCCACCTCGGCATAGGGAATCCCGAGATACTCGGCCATCAAGAAGGCGGCCGCGCCCATGACCGGCGGCATGATCTGCCCGCCGGTGGAGGCGGTTGCTTCCACCGCGGCGGCTACCGGCGGCGAATAGCCCGATTTTTTCATCATGGGGATGGTGAAGGCGCCGTCCACCACCACATTGGCGACGGCGCTGCCGCTGATGGTGCCGAACAGGCTGGACGAGACGATCGCCATTTTGGCCGGACCGCCGCGGAACCGGCCGGTCACCGCCAGGGCAAAATCGCTCAAAAAGGCCGCGCCGCCGACGGCGTAAAGGGTCTGTCCGAACAGAACGAAGACCAGCACGATGCCGGCCGCGACCTGGAGCGCCTGGCCGAGCATGCCGTTGGTGTCGAGAAAAAGATAGGTCGACAGGCGAGGGAGCGACCATCCGCGCCCGTAAAACGCCCCCGGAAAATAATTGGCAAAGAGCGCGTAGAACAAAAACGCGCCGACGATGATGATCAGGGGCCAGCCGACGAGCCTGCGGCACGCCTCGGCCAGCAGGAACATGGTGAGGCAGCCGAGGATCACCCGATCCGGAGAAATCTCACCCAGCGAGTAGACGAGCTTCGGGTATTGAATGAAGACATAGAGGCCGATAATAAAACCGAGCGCGGCCGCGATCAGATCGTACCATGGAACCCGACCGCGCGTACCCTCGGCCACCTCCGGCACTGTGAGAAAGGCGGCGCACAACGCCAATCCCAGAAATAGCCCGATGTATTGTTCGGGAAATACCATCCAGCCAAGGCGCTGAGGGACATCGAGCAAAAAAAAGATGCCGAGCGCCGGAATGGCGATGAGAATGGAGTCGGCAAGCCAGGCGATGGGTCCGGTGAGACTGCGGCAACGGGCGGACTCGTCGAGCTCCGCGGTGGCCTTCTTCTCGAGCACCAAAGCCATTTCTGCTACTGGCAGATCTGCTTTAGCCGCGCTTCGTGCGCTCCACCCCAGATGCCCGCCTCTTTATAAAACTTGATCGCCCCGGGATGATAAGGCACCGTGAAGTTGGTGATGGCCTGAGTCTCTTTCGTCCACCTCTTGAACAGAGGATGTTTGGTCTGCAGCTCGCCGATATTGTCCCACCAGGCCTTCGCCAGGGTGTAGACGGTCCTCTCGTTGACCTTGGCGGAGCTTACCAGCTGAAGCGGGTAGCCGACGACATAGGTGTCGCCCTTGATGCCGGTGGCCGGCGGCGACTTCACAATGGAGGCGCCGTACCTACCGAGGACGGCCTTCGCAGCATCCGTGTTCGGCATGCCGGGAAATCGAATCGGCTCCATGGCATTGGCCTCTTCGACGATTCCGATGCCGATGCCGGTCATGGCCACGTCGACCTTCCCTTCCGCGACCCACCGGATGCCATCATTGATGTTGGAGACCCGAACCTGGGTGACGTCGCCCGGCTTGACTCCCACGGCTTCCATGATCGCCAGTTGCCAGGTCATGTTGATCGCGTGACCGCCATAGTCCCAGGCCATGCGCTTTCCCTTCATGTCGCTCAGCTCTTTGATATCCGACTTGTCGCGGACGAGCAGGCCGACCGTAAAGGGAAAAACGCCTCCTGAAACCACGCGCAGGCTCGGCGTAGGCTTCTTGTAATTGCCGGTTCCGGTCTGCGCCATATAGGAATCGAGGATATTCATGATGCCGAACTCCAACTCGCTGTTCTGGAGCAGAGGAATCCAGGCATTCGGGCCGTTATAGGGCTGCACTTTGGCCGCGATGGGAGTCGCCTTACTGGCGACGGCGGCCAGACCGGCCGCTAGGGAGTGCGCGCCTGTCCCCGCCGGGTTGGTGGCTATCGAGACGGTCCTCGGCAGGTCATTGCTTTTGTCGGTCACCGGACCGCAATCCAGCTTGGGCGACGCCCCTGACGCGCCGCGTTGCCAGAGCGGTAGAAGCAGAACTCCAAGCGCCATCGCCATCAAGAAACCGTTTCTCACGCGCTTCATCTTTTTCCTCCTTTGCTAAAAGCGGGTCTATAAATAGTCTATGGGGCAAGCAGTCGTCAAGGAGAAAAACCGGAGTTGCATCAGGCCTCGTTATCGAATATTTTCGGGTAATGATGGGCCTGGGCTTGCAGCGCGAAGTCGTCATCGTCCACAGCTCGGATCTCCACCTAGGCGCCGACTACAGCGCCGATCAGTCCCGTCCCGATACGCTCTCGGTTTTGCCCGAGGTGCTGGCCGCTGCTGCGGCCGCGCGCGCGGATCTCGTGATCCTGGCCGGCGATACCTTTGAGAACAACCGCCTGCCACCCCCGCTGCTCGAGCGCGCGGCCGGGATGATGAGCCGGTTCAACGCGCCGATCGTGATCCTGCCCGGCAATCACGACCCGCTTACCCCGGACTCGCTCTACCGGCGCGGCGAGTTCGCCTCTGTTCCGAACCTCTGCGTGCTCGGCCTCACGGTCGGTGAAGCGGCGCTTTTTCCGGCCCTCGATCTGGAGGTCTGGGGGAAACCGCACCTGGACTATGCGGACATGTCGCCGCTCTCCGACCCGCGTTCCCGTTCGACGCGCTGGCAGCTTGCCGCCGCGCACGGCCATTACATCGACGGGAGCGAAGAACCGGGCCGGCTGATCGCCTCCTGGCTCATCCGCCGCGACGAGCTAACCGCTACCGGCGCGGATTACGTCGCCCTGGGACACTGGAACCGGGCAGCGCGCGTGGGCGATCCGGAGATCCACGCTTACTACTCGGGCTCTCCCGACTATGCGGGCACGGTGAATCTGGTCCGGCTGAAGCCTGACGGTACGGTGGCAGTGGCGCGCGCGCCCCTGCGCGCCTTGCCGTCGCGAGCCGGAGTGGAGTAGGCGCTTAGTCTTCCCGAAGCTCTTCGAACTTGAGGGCGATCTCGGTCAGTGGCGGCGCGAACAGGGCGATCAGGAAGGTAGCGACCGTGCCGGCGAAGAAGGAGCCGACGGCCACCATCAC
>JACPDC010000269.1 GCA_016184235.1 Deltaproteobacteria bacterium
GATCCCACTCGATACTCGCAGCAGCATCTCGCCGGCCGGCTCCTGCCGGAAAAACGAGACCAGGAGCTCATAATAACCCCGGCGAAAAGCCAGCAGCTCACGGTCGCCGATCATATCATCAATAGAGGTTCAAAGCGTTCAAATTGTTCAAGCCGTTCAAACGGTTTGAGCGATTTAAACGGCTCAAACTCAAATATACTTACATCAGCCCGTTCCTAGGGTGCCTCCCCCCTCTGAGAGAAGCCGCTCGAGGGCGGAATCCACGAAGGCCTTGTACTCCGGATCCTCGTCCAGGGGATGGTCGCCGCGCAATTTCCGCTCCGCCTCCTCTTCCCCCAGGGCTCCAGCCACCGCCCGTTCTATGGCCGCGAAGAGACTGCCGGGATCGCCGCCTGCCGCATCCGGGTTGACCTCGGCCTTCCAGCGCGCTGCCCACACAGGCTCATAGCGTCCCCGGCCGGGGAACCGTCCCGCCTCCTCCACCGCCTGGCGCAACTCCATGCCGAGGGTCGCCCGGCAATCTTCTACTTCGCGCCATTTTTCGAGGGCCATCCAGCGGATGAACGAGGCCCGGACCGTATCCATGAAGGAGCTGGCTTCGGTTGTTAATAACGAGTAACGAAATCACGGTTTCCATCCCTTGTCCACTTCCAGCATCGCCGCGACCGCCCGGCAGTTAGGACACATCCTGAGAAGACCGCGACGGCTGCCGCTGAAGGTATCGAGCAAAGAGCCGAGCGATAATACGCGAGCCTCGACTGCTTCGAGAGCCTTTCTATTGATGTAGGGCTTGCCGCACTGGAGGCATGAGACCATGCTGTCCTGGGCGACCGTCTGGTAATCGAGTGCATCCCGCTCTAAATAGATCTCCCTCTTTAAGCTGATGACCTTCTCCGGACAGACCGTCTCGCAGAGCCCGCAGCCGATACAGCTGATGTGCTTGAACTGGAGAGATGACGTGCTCTCCTCGAGCCTGAAGGCATGGACCGGGCAGACATTGACGCAGGAGCGGCACATCGTGCAGCCGCTCTCCTCGACGTCGGCGAAGGCGAAGGGCTGGGAGGGCTCCAGCGACCTTTGCCCGGCCTCGCGGCCCGTCTGCTCGATGAAGGTGGCGATGGCGCCGGCAATCACCTCCCGGTTGCCCTGCTCGCGCATGGGCCGGCCGTCCCAGCGAATCGGCGCAGGCTTGAGCGCATTGGCGAAGGATGACAAAGCTCCTATGGCCTCGGCCTCCATGCCCGTATCCGCGGTGAAGAGACGCAGCCGCTCGCTGCCCAGTGCGAAGGCGTCCAGGACAAGACGGGAGAGGTCGGATTTCTGATAGAGCAGCTCGCGCTCGCCGTGCTGGCAGCTTTCACAACCGAGCAGGGCCACACCGGCGGCTCCCAAGCGGAACGCCTCCAGCATGTTGGCCTCGGAGACATAGCGCAGGCAAGGCACCTCGACCGGCAGGACGGTCGCGGCATAGGGAAGCGGCTTCCGGCCCGCCGCTTCGAGCGCCCGCTTGCCCTGCTCGCCGCAGTGAAAGAGGATAGTCCAAGCTTCGCCGTCGCTCTTTCCTGAAGAGGGTGCGAGGAGGGCGGCCAGTCGCGCGTAGAGATCCTGGGGCGATGGCTCGGTAAAGCGCAGGGCGCTCGTGGGGCAGGCTGAGACGCATGCGCCGCATCCCTCGCATGCCATATGGTCTACTTTCATCCTGAGATGGTTTTCCGGATCGCGGCTGATAGCCTCATACGGGCAGGCGGTAATACAGACTCCGCAGGCCTCTTGCTCGGCGCTCCCGCCGGCGCAGACCTCGGTGTTGTAGGTGACCTGGACGGGCTTCAGGAAGTCGCCCGTCAGCTCGTGGATCCGTTCGGCGACACGATCGAGATCGGCCTCGCCGGGGTGCGCAAGTAGATGGCAGCCGGTTCTTGGCTTGCACGGAAATGAGCCGTCCGGGGAGATGACGACGACCTGGGCGGCTTTCAGCTCCCGGCGATTTTTTTCTCCGTTGCCGCCGTCCTCTATGGTTACGCGGAAGTCCCCTAAGCGCCCGTTGATCTCAACCACTTTCCCCGTGTAGGCCTGTCCGGAGCCTGCCTTGTCAGCAGTCGCTTGGCTCGCGGGGAAGACGAGAATCGGGCGGATAGTGTCGCGTAATTTGGTTGCCAAATCTTTTGCCTTCAGGCCTTCGCCGGCTATGACCACGTTTGCGCCGACCTTCAATGAATTGTAGACGGGCGTCTCGTTGGTCTCGACGCTCTCCATGGCCGCGCGCAGCAGGCGGGTCGCCTTGGCGTGGGCCCCGTCCGGATCGTCGAGATGGGGCAGGAAGCAGGATTCGCGGAGGTTCAAAAACTGGACTTTCGGGGGCGGCGGGCCGGAGCCCGCCAGGGCCTCGTCGAAGAGCTTTTGCTCCGCGCAGCAACTGACCAGGACTCGATCCGGACGTTCGCGCTCTACGGAGGCCGCGAACTCTTGTACTTGGGACTCAGGCTCGCTGGCGACAGTGAGGACCGACGGGGCGGTCGGAAGGGTGAGCTTTTCAGGGTCGAGCGGGAGTGTCTTGCGGCAGTTACAGAGGAATAGCCCCCAACTTGCAGGCATGCTGGCCCCTATATCGCAAAGGCAGTTCTGA
>JACPDC010000359.1 GCA_016184235.1 Deltaproteobacteria bacterium
GTGCGCAGCCACGGCATCTCCACGGCGACGGCGGGATTTCTCTATGCCTTCTTTTCAGTCGGCGCCATGTTGACCTCCAGCCAGGCGGGCCGTCTCGCGGCGGGACACGACAAGGCCAGGCTCCTCTTCTGCGCATTTCTGGTGAGCGGCATCGCTTTAGTCGCCGTTCCTTTCGCGCCCGGCGTCTGGCTGGTCGGCGCCGCCCTCTTCTTCTACGGCCTGGCCAACGGGGTGATATCGCCCATGCAGAAGAGCCTGCTGACGCAGAACGCGCCGACCGAGCTGCGCGGCGGAATCGTTTCCTTTGACCGGCTCATTCAACAAGTGTCAAAGACTCTTTCGACCTCCGTCGTCGGGCTCCTGCTTGTGGCGGCCGAGCTTTCCACCATATTCTGGCTCCTCGGCATTCTCTCGCTTATCAGCGTCGCGCTCATGGCCATGTTGCTGCCGAATAGCAAACGTTGAACGATTTGAACGGTTTAAATCGCCTAAGAGGAGGCCGCATGAAATTTCAATACCTTCGGATATCGCTACTTGCCCTCTTTTGTCTGTTCCCCGACCTCGGGGCGGCGCAGGCCAAGCCCGCTCTCGAAAAACTCCGCTTTGTCTACAGCGCCATCGGCGGCTCTCAAAGCTCGGTCTGGATCCCGTACGAGGCGGGAATCTTCCGCAAGCACGGCCTCGATGTCGAGCTGCTCTACGTCGGGGGCGGCGGTCGGGCCGCCCAGGTGGTGCAGTCGGGCGAAGTCCCGCTGGGGATTTTCACCGGCGGCGCCGTGGTCAACTCCAACCTCGCCGGAGGAGACCTGGTCGTCGTCGCCACCGGGATGAACGCCATTACGTTTTTCCTTATGGCGCGCCCGGAGATCCGCCAGATCGAAGAGCTCAAGGGAAAACGGATAGGCATCTCCCGCTTCGGCTCGGCGACCGATTTCGCCCTTCTCTACTCGGAGGAGAAATGGCCGATCAAGCGGGCGCGGGACTTTACGGTGGTCCAGATGGGCGGCATGCCCGAGATGATGGCGGGGCTGAAGAGCGGCGCGCTGGACGCCGCGACGCTCAACGCGGAATTTACCATCCGGGCGCGCAAGGAAGGCCTCAGGGAGCTCGTCGATATGTCCGCCCTCGGGCTTAACTTTCCCACCTCGGCCATCTGCACCACGCGCTCTTACATCAAGCGAAACGAAAACACGGTGCGCAAATTCATCCGCGCCTTCGTCGAAGGCAGCCACTTCGCCAAGACGCAGCGGGCCCTTAGCGTCGACGTGTTCAGCAAATATCTCAAGAACAACGATCGCGATTATTTGAACGCGATCTACGACCTGTATGTCCTGCGCTATATCCCTAAAGTGCCCTACCCCTCCCCAGAGGCGATCAAGACGGTCCTCGATCAGATGGCGGACAAAGATCCGAGGGCCAGGGCAGCGCAGCCGGAGCAGTTCATCGACAACCGCTTCTTTCAGGAGCTCGAGAAGGAAGGCTTCATCCAGCGCCTCTGGCAATGACGCGCTAGCCTAAACGTTTCTTGAAGCGCAGCGCGCTCAACACCATAAATAGAATCCCGAAGCCGAGCAATATCGCCGCCTCGTCCCAGAGCGCCGCCCAGCCGGCCCCGCGCAGGATGATGCCGCGGAGAATCTCCAGGTAATAGGTGGCCGGGATCAAGAAAGTCAGAAGATAGATGAAGTACGGCATCGACTCTCGCGGGAAGACGAAACCGGAGAGAAGGATGGAAGGCAGCATGACCATCATCGCCGCCTGCATCGCCTCGCCTTGGTTGTGGGCGAAAGTCGATATGACGATTCCCATACCCAAAGCGGGTATGAGAAAAACTCCGGATAGCAGGAGCAGCAGACTGACGGAGCCGTGGATGGGCACCCCGAAGAGGAGCACCATCACCAGCAGGACCAGACCGGTCTGCATGAATCCGATCGCGCAGTAAGGGAGGAGCTTGCCCAGAATCAGCCCCTCTTTGGAAACAGGGGTCACCAGCAGCTGTTCCATGGTGCCGCGCTCTCTCTCGCGGACGATGGAGAAAGCGGTGAGAAAAACGGTTACGAGCTGGAGGATCACGCCGATCAGCCCGGGGACGAAGAAGTTGGCGCTCTCCAGATTCGGGTTGAAGAGCAGCCGCGGGCGCACGTCAACGGCCGCGATCTCCGTCGTCAATCCCCCTTTTTTCAAGGATTTCAAAAAGCCCAGGGTCTGGCTCGCCTGGAGCAGGCGCAACGCCGAAGTGGAATCGGAGCCGTCGATCAGCACCTGCACGGTCGCCTGCCTGCCGTTGACCAGACGGTCGGAATAGTCGGGTGGAATCTTGATCCCCGCCTTGGCCCGGCCGCTCACGATCGCGCTCTCCATGTCGCGATCCGAGTAGACCTGGCCGGTTACGCGGAAATAGCGCGTGCTCTCGAACTCCTTGATCAGCTCACGGCTCTCCTTTTGCTGATCCAGATTGAAGACCACGGTCGAGATATTCTTCACGTCCATCTCGATGGCATAGCCGAAGAGCAGGAGCTCCAGCAGCGGGATAGCGAAAATAAACCGGGTCGCCGGATCGCGACGGATATGAATGACCTCCTTGCGCATGACGGGCCAGAGTCCGCGGAACATCCCCTCACGCCTCCAAGCCGCCCCGGTGCCGGCGGGTAAGAGAAACGAAGACATCCTCGAGCGACGGAGGCACCTGCCGGCAGTCGACGTAGCCCATCTTCTCGCCGCGCAAGAAACCCTCGATCGCGCTTTTCCCGGTGCGCTCTCGAGCCAGGATGTGGACCGCCTCGCCGAAGATGGTCGCGTCGAGAATGCCGGGCAGGCCCCGCAGCAAAACCAGCGCCCGCATCGGCTCATCGCAAAGCACCGCAAACCACTGCGTCCCCGCCGGGGTCACCTCCGGGAGCTGTTTGAGATCCTGGGGCCTGCCCCGGACCATGAGACGGGATTGATAGATGTAGCCCACCTCGGAGCAGCGCTCCGCCTCGTCCATATAGTGGGTGGTGACGAAAAGCGTCGTCCCCTCGCCGGCGAGGCGAAAAAGCAGGTCCCAAATCTCCCTGCGGGCCACCGGATCGATCCCGGCGGTGGGCTCGTCCAAAAACAGGATCCTGGGCCGGTGCAAGAGGGAGCATGCCAGGGCCAGACGCTGCTTGAAGCCGCCGGAAAGCGTCCGGGCCATCTGTCCCTGGCGCTGCTCCAGGCCGACGAGCTCCGTCACGGTGCGCCGGCGCTCGCTGAGCTCGGAGGAGCCGAGCCCGTAGACCGCCCCGTAAAAATCGATGTTCTCCTGAACCGTCAGATCTTCATAGAGACTGAAGCGCTGCGACATGTAGCCGATTCTTGTCTTGACCTCCTCCGCCTCGGCACCCACGTCCAGGCCGTCCAGCTCGGCCCTCCCGGCCGTGGGCTGCAGCAGGCCGCAGAGCATGCGGATCACCGTGGACTTTCCCGACCCGTTGGGTCCGAGAAAGCCGAAGATGTCGCCGCGGGAAATCTCCAGACTCACGTCCTGGACCGCGAGCAGATCGCCGAACCTCTTGGTGAGCCCTTCGGCCCTGATCATCGCCTCCATCTCTCTCTTCCGTGTATTCGTTAATTCGTATATTCGTTAATCGCTGCGGATATGCCCATTAACCAATAACCAGTAACGAATAACGAGTTCCTACGGAGACTTTTTCGGGATGAAGACGTCCGCGTTCATCCCGGGCCGCAAGACCTTTTCCGGATCATCGATGATAACCTCGGTCTGAAAGACCTGTAGGACGCGCTCCTCGGTGGTTTGCACGTTGCGCGGGGTGAATTCCGCCTGGCGGTGGATCCGGCGCACGGTGCCGGAGAAGTCTTTTCGGGGAAAGGAATCCACCCGGATCCTCACAGTCAAGCCGGGCTGGACATGTCCCAACCTTTTCTCCGGGAGATAGGCCCGCACCCACAAGCTCGTAGTCCGCAGCAGAGTGGCCACCGGCTTGCCCGCTCCAACCATGTCTCCGGGCTCCAGATCCAGGACCTCGACGACGGCATTCACGGGGGATCGGACTACGGTCTCGTCGAGCTGGGTCTTGAGAAGCTCGACGCGCGCCCGCGCCGCCTCGACGCCCGCGCGCGCTTGCGCGATCTCCTCCTGGCGCGTCCCGGCAAGAAGCAGATCGTAGCGCTCCTTGGCGGACATCGTCCTCTGCTCCGTCTCCTCAGCCTTGGTCCTGGCGTCGTCGTACTCCTGGGGGGCGATCAACTGGCGCTCGACCAGGTCCTTCATGCGCTGGCGCAGCTTCTCGGCGTTTCCGTGCTGCGCCTTGGCAGCCAGCCAATCCGCTTTTGCCTGATCGATTTCCTCCCTTCGGTAACCCGCCTGCAGCTCGGTGAGCCTCGCTTCCGCCTGCCGCAGCGATGCCTGCGACTCCGAGAGGGAAGCCTTCGGCTCATGGGGCTCCAGCAGCACCAGCACCTCGCCCGCCTTGACGCTCTGGCCTTCCCTGGCCACGACCTTCATCACCCGCCCCCCCACCTTGGAGCCCACGTGGATGTCGTCGGCCTCGATGACGCCGGAGACGACGAACTCATCCCCCTGGTCCCGGGACTTCCAGACCGCGTAGCCGGCGGCCGCCACGAGCCCCGCAGCGACGATCAAAAGGACCGCCTGTTTCTTGTTTGTCATAGTTGCCAGAGTCCTTCCCGTCTTCGCCAATCCTCGAGCTTCGTCCTTCCTACTCTAAAGAACTCCTCCTCTCTTGGCAATCACAAGCTCCGCCGCCGGCGACCGAAGTCAAATGGAAACATCCCGGCGGACAGGCTCATGCCCGTCTCAGAAATCCCGGAATTCTTTTTGCTCCCGATCTTCGAATTCCAGCTGGATCGTGGTGTGCTCGATGCGAAACCCGCGCTTCAGCTCCTCCTCGATCCGGTCCAGGATGCCGTGCGGATCACCGTCCGGGCGGATCACGGCATGGGCGCTCAACGTGAAAACGCCGGAAGTGACGGACCAGACGTGAAGGTCGTGGATCTTGACGACGCCGCTGACCTGTTCCATAGCGCTCTGCACCTCTGCGACATCGATCCCCTCGGGAACCGACTGCATCAGGATATCCACCGATTCTTTCACCAGGCCCCACGATGTATAGAGGATCAGCAGCCCGATCAGGACGCTGACCAGCGGGTCGGCCAGGTACCACCCGGTGACCAGCATGACCAGGCCGGCCCCCACGGCGCCAACGGAGCCCAGGGCATCGCCTATAACGTGGAGAAACGCGCCGCGCATGTTCAGGCTCGCGTGGTCGGAGCCGTAGAGAATCAGTCCCGCAACGACGTTGACCACCAGCCCGACAGAGGCGATCATCATCATTCCCAGGCTGCGCACCACCGGCGGGTCGAGAAACCGCCTGTAGGCCTCGTTGAATATCACCCCGACGATGAGCCAGAGGGCAAGCCCGTTGATGAGCGCGGCCAGGATTTCCAGACGGTGATAGCCGTAGCTCTTCTTCATCGTGGCCGGACGCCTGGCCATTCGAAAGGCGAAGATGCTGAGGGCGAGGGCCGCGATGTCAGAGAACATGTGGCCGGCGTCGGAAAGCAACGCCAGGCTGTTGGTGAGAATCCCTCCCAGGAGCTCGGCGAAGAAATAGATCGCGGTGATGGCCAGGGCCAATGTCAGGCGATGCGCGTCCCCGTTTCTCTCCATCGCGGCCCCTCTTTTTCCGCCATTCCGCGGTTATTTTCCGCCGAGAACAGCCCAAACCAGCTGTTGCCGAACTGAAATCCGCTCTTTCACCGCGCTATCCCACTCCCGAGACATTGTTAGCCGCCCCCTCCAGGTTTAACATGACATTATAGAAAAAACATGCTAAAAGGCCCCAATGAAACTGCGTGTCCTCGGCTGCTCCGGGGGTCAGGTCCCGGGCCATAATCTCTCTTCTTACTTGGTCAACGACTCCCTGTTGGTCGATGCCGGCTCGGCAACTTCGACGCTGCCATTCAGGGCCCAGCAAAAAATCAGGAACGTCCTGGTCACGCACGTGCACCTGGACCATGTTATGGGGCTCGCGACTATCGCGGACAATCTTTACGGCAACTGCGAGTCCACCGTCAACGTCTGGGGAGTCAACGAAGTCATCTCCGGCCTCAAATCGTCCCTGTTCAACGATACCATCTGGCCCGATTTTACCCAGATCACCGGCGACAGCCAGGCATGGCCGGTCATAAGATTTCAGGATATGCCGGAGGAGGAGCCCATACCCATCGGCAATGCGACCGTGACGGCCGTGCGCGTCAATCACATCGTTCCGAGCGTGGCATTTTTCATCGAGAACCAGAAAAGGACCCTGCTCCTGGTCGGGGACACCGGCCCTACGCAGAGAGTCTGGGCGATCGCGCGGAAGAAAAAAAACCTGTGCGCGGTCGTGCTCGAGGCCTCGTTTCCGAACCGGCTTCAGGAGATCGCCGACATGAGCCGCCACCTCACCCCCCGAACCATGGCCGAGGAAGCGGACAAGCTCAAACGGCCTTCCATCCCGATTTTGGTAACCCACTTGAAGCCCCAATTCCGCGACGAGATCATTGCGGAGGTGAAAAAGCTCAAAGGCTACCGCCTGCGGGTGTTGAAACAGAACGACACGCTGGTTTTCTGAGCTGCGCGCCGCCGAGTTATTTCCCCGCGCCTTGTTTCGGCACAAGGAAGCGGACCGTCCCGCGGCTTTTCATAAAGCCGGCTGCCTGACCCGCCTCGCGGCCCGCGCCGAAGTAGACGTCCACGCGCCTGGGACCCTGGATGGCGCTGCCTGTGTCCTGGTTCAGCACGAAGCGGGAAAACGGCTGCCAGCCCGCGAGATTGCCCTTGGAGTCGACAAGCGGTTTGCGGGCGGTGATAAACGCCAAAGCTCCTTTCGGAAACAGGCGCGCGTCCGTGGCGATAGAGCGCCCGGCGGTCAAGGGGACTCCGAGGCTGCCCAGCGGGCCGTCTTTTACCAGGCGGAAAAATACATATCTTTCGTTTTGCGCCAGCAGGGCGTCGCGCTCTTCCGGATGCTCCGCCAGATAGCGGCGCAAACGCTGCATGGAGACCTCTTCCTCGGAGAGCTTTCCGCTGTCGACGAGGAGCATGCCGATGCTTGTGTACGGCCTGCCGTTGGAAGCGGCGTAGCCCAACTGCAGCCGGCGGCCGTCCGCCAGCCGGATCAGGCCCGAGCCCTGGATGTGGAGAAAAAAAAGATCCACCGGATCCTTCGCCCAGGCGATCTCATAGCCTTTACCCCTGAGACGTCCCAGGCCGTCGATTTCGTGGCGTGAAAAATAAGCGGTCAGACTATCCCCGTCCATCCGTTCTACCGTCTTCTCGGCGCGAAATCGCGGTATCAAGGTGACCATCTCCGCGATAATGAGATCCTTCGGCCGGCCGTAGATGGGGAAGCGATACTCCGCCGTTTCGGTCAGACTGCCCTCGATCACGGGCTGGTAATAGCCGGTCACCAGGATCTCGCTCGCCCCGGCCTCCCCTGCCATCGGATGCAGCTCGAAGCGCGAGCGGATCTCCTCGGCCAATTGCTCCGGCTGCTCCCAGAGGTCGAGGAGGCGCAAAAAAGAGACGAGCGACTCTCGGATCTCCAGCGCGGTAAATTTTCTCGGCTGCTCTCCTACCGGGCGGTCGGCCGGGAGCTTCGCGAGAAACTCGAGGCTGCGCCCGATGGCCTGCCGCAGCGACTCGCGGTCCATATCATCGCGGAAGAGAAAAGAGTCCCCTTCCCGAGCCTGGGCGTACCCCTCTGAGGCAGGCAGAAACGCCACCAAGAGAAAAACAACGAAGACCCCGTAAAGACCTGTATTCAGGCCGGTCAAAAAGGTCCCAGAGGCGAGGCGCGCGAGAAACCGGCGAGCGGAGGCGTACTCAGGTAGTACGTTGGAGCGAGACGGTTGAGCGCAACGAAGCATATGGGCCTTTTTCAACGGCCTGTTGAACCTCGGGGTGCTTTGATGCAAACTTCTTACCATTGGAACCCAAAGAAATGAAGAAGGAGGCCCGCCGGGTCCTAGAAGGACTCCCCGAGGAGTTTCGCAGCCGTTTGCACAACGTGGAGATCGTTGTGGAAAGGCGACCCGGCAAAAGCAAGCTCAAGGCCTTGGGGCTGGATCCTGAGCAGGAGGCGCTTTACGGCCTCTATGAGGGGACTCCTTTGCCCGAGCGCTCCGCGGTCTATCCTCCGCTGCTGCCCGATAAAATCACCATCTTCGCCGAGCCCCTGGCGCGCGATTTTCCCGATCCCGCCGAGCTTCGCAACCAGATCCGCCTCACCGTCCTGCACGAGATCGCGCACTACTTCGGCATGGACGAAGAGGAGATCGAGGATTTGGGATATTAAGGCGGAAAGGACATCTTTAGGCGATAAGGCCATGGCTGCGCCAGGTGGTATAAAAAAATTCCCAGAACCTTTTTTTTCGTCCGAGTCTCCAGCGGAGCTTTTCCCAGTGAGCGGCCAGAAAGGCCGGGGAGAGATAATCCCAGACTTCCTCAAACCGCGCCTCTCTTAGGATCTTGGCCGCGTAATAAAGACGCTCCTCTTCGCTTCCGCCATCGACGAGTTTCTTGAGATCATCTCGAGTAAGCGGTTCATCCCACAAAAAATCGGGCCTGTCCGTCAGGTCGTGAATCATATTTTGATGTTACCATTATTTCTCCAGGCTTTAAACTCGCCCATAAAGTACCGTAACCCTACCTTCGGGCTGGGCTCCGGTTGACATAACTGCGGGTTATCGGATACTGTCCGCCCCAA
>JACPDC010000305.1 GCA_016184235.1 Deltaproteobacteria bacterium
CTGGAATGGGTTGCTTGTCCCCACTGAAAGAAGGCATCATCAATCCCTGCGCCACGATCACAAGAAGCTGATCCCTCATCCCGTTCTGAAAAAGTGGCTCTATCTGCCGGAATCCAACGAGGACTTTGAAGAATCCGCCCGCGCTCTCGTCGAATCCATCAAGGCCGACGATCCGAGGATAGGGGTAGAGTCAAAGCCAAAATCACCCAGGAAAAGAAGTACTACCTGTAAAGAATGAAGTCCTTTTCAAACGGACCGCCTTTTAATCCTGGGCGCGGTGCCAGGTATTATGTCACTAAGTATGTCATGACATTGACTATGACATAATAGAAGTGCTACTGTCGAATTCAAGGAGACAATTATGGCGGTTCAGGCCCGAACCATAGAACAGATTACCGAGGACTTCTCGATTTCGATTGAGACCCTCGCCCGCTTTTTAAACACCAGCACTCGCACGGTCATGCGCTGGAAAAAAGAGGGGATCAAGCCTTCTCCTCAGCACCGCGAGCGGCTAGAAAAGATCGCTTACATTGACCGCAGGTTAAGACAGGTTCTTAAGCCCGATGCGATCGATCGGTGGTTACACGCATACAACGACTCCCTAGGGGGGAAACGCCCCATTGATCTACTGACGAAGGGCCAATACGACAAGCTTCTCTCTGCGATAGCCCAGCTAGAAGAAGGCGTCTTTGTCTAAAAATGGCCTCTCTTCAGCGAAGGGCCTTTCGTGACCTACAAGGCAAGGCCTTTGCGGCGGTTGTCCATCGCCACGTTTCCTCACAATACGATGCATTGGACAGTTCGGGAAGCCTTAAGGCAGGTGGGCGTTGGAATCCGCAGGGGGAGTATGGGGTTCTTTATACGGCTTTGAATGAGGAGACCGCCGTGGCAGAATTAGAGCGCCTAGCAGAGAGACAAGGATTAACTTCAGACGACCTTGCACCACGCGATCTTGTGAGCATTGAGGCATCCCTCTCGAAGATTCTCGATCTTACAGACAACAAGATCATGCAACAGATAGGAATAAGAGAGAATGAAATAGTGGGCAACGACCCTTCTCATTGCCTAGAGATCTCTCGCCTGGCGCGTCGGGCTGGCTTTGAAGCGATCCTCGCTCCTTCTGCGACAAAAAAGGGCTCTATTCTGGTTGTATTTCCTGATCGCCTTAGACCTACNNATCGCCTTAGACCTACTTCCAGATTGGAAGCAATTCGAACAAAGAAAATCCTCTAGCATCGTTCAGTGCTGTACGCCCATCAACTCAACTGGTCTGCCAGCCGGTCGAACATGTAGGCGTAGGCCTGGGATAGGATCGTCCTACTTCGCGGCGTGGAGCTGCTGGAGGTTGCCTTCGGTGTCGAAGAAGTAGACGGCGCGGCCGGAGGAGCGAGTGACCGGGCCGCTGTGAAAGTAGCCCTCGCGCTTGAGAAGCTCCAGCGCCTCATCGAATATCTCCGGCGGCACCTCAAAGGCCTGATGGGCGATGCCGTCCTCCTTAAAAGAGTTGCGGTTTAGCGGCCGGGGCCGCTGGAAGAGCACGACATCGGCCTCACCGCACTTAAGGCGTGACAGTCTTGCGCCGGCCTCCCCCACGCGCCCTTCCACCTTCATGCCCAAGACTTGAGTATAGAAGCCCTCGGCGCGATCGAGGTCGTCTACGGGAATGCCGATATGATAGATGCCGGTGGTCTGGATCATGGCTCGCTCCTTTCTCATTTCACCCTCCATTTTATCTCTCTCCCCTGCTTTTCTCCACAGCCGCTCGGTCAAACACCGCCTGACCGGGACGCCTGGCCTCTTCGCGCAGAACTCCCTTCTGGATCTTGGAGCTCAAGGTTTTGGGGAGATCCTTACGGTACTCAAGATAGCGCGGGATCTTGAAAGGGGCGAGGTGCGTTTGGCAAAAATCCCAGATCTCTTCGGGCGGGAGGGTTTCAGGCGTTGCCTGCGGCTTCAGCACGATGCAGGCCTTCACTTCTTCCATGGGAGTTGAGCACGCGCTCGACCTCCTCAGAAGATATATTCTCGTCGCCGCGCTTCACCATGTCCTTCTTGCGGTCGACGAAGTAGAGAAACCCATCCCCGTCGAGATAGCCCAGGTCGCCGGTATAAAGCCAACCGCTCTTCAGGGCCTCGGACGTGGCCTGGGGGTTTTTGTAGTAGCCCTTCATCACCGCCGGGCTCTGCTTGACGATCTCCCCTAATTGACCCGGAGCGCACTCCGCGCCGCCTTCACTTAAGATGCGCAGCTTATGGACCGCAAAGAACTCTTTCCATCATCAAGCCTTTCCGGAAGGTTCATAAGAATCTGCGGTATCGTGCGCATGAGGCTGGATGTGGTCGCCCCGACCTCACGAACGTCGTCCCAAAAATGAGAGGCGCTGAATTTTTCCCTGAGCAGCATGCTTCCACCGACGGACATCAAAGCCAAGGCCGTGTGGCAAAGGGCATTGACATGAAAGAGCGGCAACACCACTAGGGCGCGGTCCTTGTCGCTCCAGCCCAGGGCCTCAGCCCTTTTTTGTGGCGCAAAGAGATAGGCATATTGCGTCAACATGACCCCTTTGGGATGGTCCGTTGTCCCCGAGGTGTAGGTAATGGAGGCGATCTCGCCCGGGCGCACCGCCACTTCAGGCAGGTCGCCGGAAACGTCAAAGAGAAACTCATCCCAGGAGAGGCAGCCCGGCTCCTTATCCCTTTTCAAGGATATCACCTGCTTAAGATGCGGGCAGTTTCCCCTTATCTGATCCACCAGAGGAAGAAAGGCCTGGGTTGTAATAAGAAGCGTAGACTCTGAGTGGTCTAAGACATAACGAGCCTCTTCGGCCGTAAATGCCGTATTGACGGGCACGAAGACAGCGCCGATCTCTGCGGCAGCGAAAACAATGACCAGAAACTCAGGACAGTTGGGGAGCAAAAGAGCGATCTTGTCGCCTTTTTTGACACCGGCGCGGAGCAAGGCGTTGGCGGCGCGATGGACCTCGCGCGCAAAAGCGCCGTAGCTGAGAGGGCGCTCACCCACCAGAAGAGGGCTCTCTGCGCTCTTCCCAGCCCGCTCGCGCAAAAACTCCTTTAGCGTTGTCGCCGGGTGACTCAATAGAGACTCCTTGCGGAGTGCGGGCATTATAAGGAGGCTCTGTTCGGGGCGTCAAGGAGAAAGCGCGCTCCCGGACTGCTTGGCGCGCCATCCATTTGACAACCCGCTATGAAAATGATTGTTTTTAAAGTTCTAGCTCAGCACGGAGGAGTTCTATGGCTAAGTTTCTCATCGCCGGTGAACAACGGGACTCGGAGAGCAAGCAAACCACCGAGGTCCGAAACCCGGCCACCGGAGAGGTCGTCGACACCGTACCCAAGGGAACCATCCATGACATCCGCCTGGCTATCGATGTCGCCGCGGCAGCGCTGAAAAAGTGGTCTCAGATGGCGCCGTCCAAACGGGGGGCCATCCTGCTCGCGGCGGGCCGGCTCATTCTTGAGCAGGAGAAGGAGCTGGCGACTCTGCTCACGAAGGAGCAGGGAAAACCGATCCGCGAGTCGATCTTGGAAATCCGCCGCTTCGTCCATACTCTGGATCACTACGGCGGCATGGCCAAGAGCCTGCGCACCGCAGCGGTCTTGCTCGACAACGGCCGCCACGGCCTGGTTTTGCGCAAACCCATAGGCGTCTGCGGCGCGATCGTGCCGTGGAACTTCCCCGTTTCCCTCATGGGCAACAAGCTCGGCCCGGCCCTTCTGGCCGGCAACACGGTCGTGGTCAAGCCCGCGGGCACGACCCCGCTCACCGACCTTCGCTGCTGCGAGTTGATCGACAAGGCGATCCAGGCCGGCGGCGCTCCCAAAGGGGTCCTCAACGTCGTCACCGGGCCGGGGAGCGTCGTCGGCGAAGAGCTGCTGGTCAATGCCACGGTGCGCAAGATCGGTTTTACCGGAGCCACCGATACGGGCCGGCGCGTGATGCAGTCGGCGGCCAAAGATTTTAAACATGTGACCCTGGAATTGGGCGGCAGCGACCCGATGATCGTCTGCGAGGACGCGGATCTCGACCGGGCGGTAAGCGCCGCCTCCGTGGGCCGCTTCTTCAACTGCGGCCAGGCCTGTCTGGCCGTCAAGAGGCTTTATCTCGCCGACAAGATCGCCGATGGATTCATCGAGAAGCTGG
>JACPDC010000360.1 GCA_016184235.1 Deltaproteobacteria bacterium
GCCGGCGCGGAGGTCATTCTCGTTAGCGGCGGCATGTCCGTGGATCCCGACGACGTGAGTCCGGAGGGAGTCCGCCAGAGCGGGGCGAGCGTGGAGTGCCACGGCTTTCCGGTCTTGCCGGGCTCGATGTTTCTCATGGCCTATCTGAAAGAGATCCCGATCCTCGGCCTCTCCGGCTGCGTTATCCATGACCCGGTTACCGCTTTCGACGTTCTCCTGCCCCGGCTGCTGGCTGGGGAGAAAGTGACGCGCTCCGACATCATCGCGCTGGGGCATGGCGGGCTGCAACGGAGACACGATCATTAATGCGTTACTCGTTATTCGTGTATTTGTTATTCGCAGTCGGTCGAATAAACGATTAACGAGTAACCAATAACGAGTAACGGGAGGAACTTATGATGGTGCTAAAGACGCTAAAGGAGAGATGTGATCCGCGCTGGGCGGCCCTGCTGGTGGTCGACGTGCAGAATGACTTCGTAAGCTCGAAGGGCAGCGCCGCAAAGCGGGGCGAGGATGTGAAGGCGGCGCAGGCTATGGTGCCGAAGCTGGTTTGCCTTATCGATGAGGCCAGGCGGGTCGGGCTCACGGTTGTCTACATCAGGACGACGCACAGCGAGTGGACCGACACGCCGAGCTGGATCTATCGCAAGTCGCAGCAGAGTGCCTTAGATACCTGCCGCGAGGGCACCTGGGGCGCGGAGTTCTACGAAGGGATCTCCCCTATTCCCAGTGAGAGGGTCGTGATCAAGCACCGCTACAGCGCCTTTATCAATACGGATCTCAACACGGTGCTCAAGGCGAAGGGCGTCGAGAGCGTTCTGGTTACGGGGGTGGCCACCAATGTCTGCGTCGAGACCACGGCCCGGGACGCCTACATGTTCGACTATTACGCAACGATGGTCGGGGACTGCGCCGCGGCCTACGATCCCAAGCTCCACCTGAGCACTCTGGAGAACATGCGCCGCCACTTCGGCCTGGTGGCCTCTTCCGGGGACATCATCGAGACGTGGAAGGGATTGCAGCAGAAAAAAGCCGCAGGACTGTAGTTATTGGTTATTAGTAACAGTTGATTAGATAACTGGTTTGGCCTGCCGCCAATAACCAGTAACCAATAACTATTTCATGAAGTCGGCGTTGATCTTATCGAGCAGCTCAGCAGGCGGCTGCAGGACGTCCTGCCCCAGCTCGGCCAGCGGAGTCTCGCCGAGATTCAGCTCCTCGGCGAATTCCAGGCGGTTGGGATCGTAGTAGATCAGACCGGTCAGGAACTTTCCTTCGGCCACGGCCGCATGGATGGTCTGGAGCGCCTGCATCCGGCTGGTCGGGTCGTAGTTATCCGACAGCTTGTGCAGGATGATCCGCGAGCCGTCATGCAGTTTTACCGCCTGGTCGGTGCCCTTGTCGTAGTCGACTTCGATGTTCTCGTAGCTGGGAATGAAGTCGATGTCGTGGATCGGGTCGAGGTGGCCCTTCACGTACTTCAAGCTCTTCGTCGACCCTTCGTGGTTGTTGAATGTTACGCATGGGCTGATGACATCCAAAATGGCGGTCCCTTTGTGAGCCAGGGAGCCCTGGATCAACGGGGCCAGCTGCTTGCGGTCGCCGGAAAAGCTCCGGGCCACGTAGGTGGCGCCCAGGATGATCGCGAGCTCGCAGATGTCGATCGCCGGGATGTCGTTGATCTTGCCGCCCTTCATCACGCTTCCCTTGTCGGCGGTGGCCGAGAACTGGCCCTTGGTGAGCCCGTAGACGCCGTTATTCTCGATGATGTAGGTGAGATTTATGTTGCGCCGCACCATGTGGCAGAAATTGCCCAGCCCGATGGCCGCCGTGTCTCCGTCGCCCGATACCCCGATGGGGATGAGGCTATGGTTGGCGATGTTGGCCCCGGTGGCCAGCGCCGACATCCTGCCGTGGACCCCGTTAAAGCCGAAGGATTGGCCGAGGAAATAGGCCGGCGTCTTTGAGGAGCAGCCGATGCCGGAGAGCTTGATGACCTTGCGCGGGTCGATGCTGCTTTCAAAAAAGGCCCTCATGACCGATGCCGAGATGGCATCGTGGCCGCAGCCCCGACACATGGTCGAGACCCCGCCTTCGTAATCCTTTTCCGTCAGATTGACGCGGTTAGTCTTCTCTCCTGCCATTTTCCTTCCCCTGTTCTCGCTTTCGCCTGATGCTGCGTGATTTGTCGCACCACCTCCAGCGTGGTGACCGGTAGGCCGTCGTAGATGAGCACGCTGACGATTTTAGCCGCCAGATCCGGCCACTCCTCCTTGAAGATCGAGGCCATCTGAGCGTCCCGGTTTTGCTCCACCAAATAGACCACATCGTGGGCCGTGAGGAAGCCTTTGCTCTCTTCGGTCAACGGCAAGGCCCGCAACAGCAGGTGGTCGGTTTTGAGTCCGGAGGCCCGCAGCCGGTCGCGCGCCTCCCGCACCGGCTCGTAGCTTGAGCCGAAGCAGATGACGCCGGTCTTCACGCCCTCATTCGTCTCGATGATCGGCTTGGGCACGTGCTCGCGCGCGGTGTCGAACTTTCTGCGCAGGCGGTCGAGCGTTTCCTTGTAGTCCTTTTCGTCCTCGGAATAGCGCGCGTCGGAGTCATGGCCGGAGCCGCGGGTAAAATAGGCGGCCTTGCGGTTCGGATTCCCCGGTATGGTCCTGTAGGGAATGCCGTCCCCGTCCGCGTCGAAGTAGCGGCGGAACTTTTTACCCTGTTTCTCCAATTGTTCCAGTTGTTCGGCGCTGAGAAGCTTGCCGCGGTCGAAAGGCTCCTTTTCCAGCTTTAGGGGCTCCGAAGACCAGAGGTTCATTCCCAGGTCGAGATCGATCGCGACGAAGACCGGGGTTTGGAAGCGCTCGGCGAAGTCGAAGCTGCGCCGGGCCAGATCGAAGCAGGATCTCATGTCGTGGGGAAACAGGATGATATGGCGGGTGTCCCCGTGCGAGGCGTAGTACATGAGCAAGATATCGGCCTGCTGGGTGCGCGTGGGCAGCCCGGTGGAGGGGCCGCCGCGCTGGATGATAAAAAAGACGCCAGGGATCTCGGTGAAATAGGCGAGCCCGAGCATTTCGTTCATGAGAGAGACGCCCGGCCCGGAGGTCGAGGTCATGGCGCGGGCGCCGGCCCAGCCCGCTCCGGTTACCATCCCTGCGGCCGCGATCTCGTCTTCCGCCTGAACGATCGCGTAGGTCGCCTTGCCGTCTTTCCTGCGCAGGCGGGGAAGATAGTATTCCAGGGCCTCGGCTAGAGAGCTCGAGGGGGTGATGGGATACCAGGAGACGACGGAAACGCCCCCGTAGATGGCGCCCAGCGCGCACGCCGTGTTGCCTTCGGTGATGATCTTCCCTTTGTTGCCGTTGGGAATGGGCACCAAGCGGCCGATGTTTTGCGTGTAGCCCTTCTCTTTCACGGTGTCGAAGCCGGCCTGGATGCAGGCCAGGTTGGACTCAATGACCGCCGGCTTCTTGCCAAAAGTGTCTTCCAGGACCGCTTTAATCGTCTCCATGTCGATGCCGAACAAATAAGCCAGGGCGCCGACATAGACCATGTTCCTTTGCTTGGTGCGGAGCGGCGAGGCGGGCACGAGCTTCTGCACCAGATTGTCGGCCGGGACGCCCATGTACTGGACCCCGTCGCGCTTGAGATTAGCGGCCAGGGGCGTGGAATCGTCGTAGAGGATGATGCCGCCGTCGCGGACCCGATAGATATCCTTGGCGGCAGTCGCGTCATTAAACATCACGATGACGTCGATGGTGTCCTTGCGGGCCATATAGCCGGCGGCGTTGGCGCGAATCTGATACCAGGTGGGCAGCCCCTGAATGTTGGATGGAAACATGTTCTTCGAGGAGCAGGGTATGCCCATCTTGAAGATGGCCTTAAAGAGGATGTTGTTTGCGGATGCGCTTCCGGTTCCGTTTTCCGTGGCAATAGAGATGCTGAGATCGTTGACCGTAGGTGTTTCCATAAACCGGGTTGCCTTCCTCCCTCCTAGCTAGCAATTTTCAGCTTAACATAATCGCTGGAAAAGACAAGAAACCGCTGATTTATCCAGGGGTATAGTGTTCTTCGGAATCCCAGAATTCCTCGATTTCTTTCCAGGTTTTACGGACATTTTCGTCGATATCGAACGCCTTGGCGTACTTGAGGACGTCCCTCATGGAGACGATCCCGACGAGCTCCCCCCGGTCGCCCCGGATAGGCACGTGGCGAAAGCCTCTGTGGTACATTTCGTCCAGCACCTCGCCGACCAGGGCGGAATGGGCCATGGTGACGAAATCCGCCGTCATCACCTCGCTGGCGGGAGTTTTCCTGGTGTCGATCTCTTTCACGGCCACCCTTACGAGAACGTCGCGCTCGGTGAAGATTCCCTTGGGCTCGCCGCGGCTCAAGAGAATGACGCAGTCGGTGTCTTTCTTGATCATGATCTCGAGCGTATAGAAGATCGTCTGCCCGGCATCTACGGTGACGAGCTCCCGCGACATGATGCTGCCGATGGTTTGCGTCTCCGCGAGCCCGCGTCCGAGCTCGGCGGCGAGCTTGAGGATGCGGCGCATGGAAACCATCCCGATGATCGACCCCTTCTCGTCCTGAAGGAGTAAGTGGCGGAATTTGTTTTGGTACATGGTCCCGAGCGCTTCGACGATATGGGTGTCTTGGCTGGCGGCGCGGATCGGGCTCGTCATGACCTTCTTGATGCTGGTTTTCTTGGCGTCGAGCTTCTTGTTCATGACGCGCCTGAGCACGTCGCGCTCGGTGAAGAACCCCACCGGCGCCTGTTTTTCCGTAATCAGGAGCCGCCCGACCTTTTTCTCCGCCATCAACGCGATGGCGTCGTAAACGGTGCTGGAGGCGTCGAGGGTGATGATCTCTCTCGTCATGATCTCGCTGGCTTTGTTGGACAGCATGGGGCACCTCCGTGCGGCGATCGGCTAAAATATCCCTCTTTTTTTTCACCGGCGCAAGAGGGGAAAACGCGCGTGTGGGCCGCCCGGCCCACCGAGGGTATGTGATTGCAGGGCAGGGGCAGGCGTGGTAAATTTATTTTCCGTTCTTAAGGAGAAATAGCGGTATGAGTCGGCAAGAGATCCAGCCCGGCCACGAGGTGGTCACCGAGACCAAGAAAAAGCTCAAAAAGCCTCCCTTATACAGGGTCCTGCTGCACAACGACGATTACACCACGAAGGAGTTTGTCGTGGAGATCCTGCAATACGTCTTCCATAAAGAGCACACCGAGGCGGTGCAGATTATGCTCCATGTCCACAAAAAGGGGATCGGGGTAGCCGGGGTTTACACCTATGAGGTGGCGGAAACCAAGGTGACCCTGGTGGAGAGCCTGGCGCAACAGCACGAATATCCGCTGAAATGCACCATGGAAGAGGCCTGAAGATGATCAGCAAGGACTTACAGGCGACTCTGAATTTGGCTTTCGCCGAGGCCAAGCGCCGGCGTCACGAATACATCTGTATCGAGCACCTGCTTTTCGCCCTGCTCCAGGATAAGGACGCGGGTCCGGCGATCGTGCAGTGCGGGGGGGATATCGCGCGGCTCAAAAGGGCGCTGGAGGAGTTTTTTCAGACCCATTTGGAAAGCCTGCCCGAGGGGCTCAAGCGGGAGCCGCAGCAGACCCTTGGCCTGCACCGGGTGCTGCAGCGGGCGGTGATCCATGGCCAATCCGCCGAAAAAAAGGAGATTCACGGCGGCAATCTCCTGGCGGCCATCTTCCGGGAGCCGGATTCCTACGCGGTCTACCTTCTCGAACAGCAGGGAATCAGCCGTCTCGATATCGTCAATTATATCTCGCACGGCATCTCCAAGATTTCCACGGGCGAGGATTGGCCGGCAGGCCGGGAGGAGGCGGGGGACGAGGAGGGGCCGAGGCCGACGGCTAATCCGCTCGAGGCCTTCGCGGTAAATCTGGTGGAAAAGGCCCGGCAGGGCCATATCGATCCATTGATCGGCAGGGATGACGAGATCCAGCGGACTATCCACGTCCTGTGCCGCAGGCGCAAGAACAACCCGATCTATGTGGGCGATCCCGGCGTGGGAAAGACCGCGATCGCCGAGGGGCTGGCGCTGAGAATCCACGAAGGGAGGGTCCCCGAGGCCCTCAAGGAAGCCGCCGTCTATGCCCTGGACATGGGGGCGCTGCTCGCCGGGACCAGGTTCCGGGGCGACTTCGAGGCGCGCCTCAAAGGGGTCCTGGCCGCCTTGAAGAAGCAGCCCCATTCGATTCTCTTCATCGACGAGATCCACACCGTGGTCGGCGCGGGCGCCACCAGCGGCGGCTCCATGGACGCCTCCAATATCTTGAAGCCGGCTCTCGCCTCCGGCGAGCTGAGATGCATCGGCTCGACCACATACCACGACTATAAGAGCTACTTTGAGAGAGACCGGGCGCTGGCGCGCCGCTTCCAGAAGATCGAGATCTCGGAGCCGAGCGTGGAGGAGAGCTATCAGATCCTCCAGGGGCTCAAGCCGCACTATGAGAAGCATCATGGAGTGCGCTACAGCTCCGGGGCCCTGCGCGCGGCGGTGCAGCTCTCCGCCAAGCACATTAACGACCGGCGCTTGCCGGACAAGGCGATCGACGTGATCGACGAGGTCGGGGCGGCGGTGAAGATCCTGCCGCCGGACAAGCGCAAGAAGAGCATCGGCGTTAAAGACATTGAGAATATCGTCGCCAAGATCGCCAAGATCCCGCCGCGCAGCGTCTCGGCGTCGGATAAGGAACAGCTCCAGAATTTGGATCGCGACTTAAAGCTCACCGTTTTCGGCCAGGACGCGGCCCTCGAGACGCTGGCGAGCGCGATCAAGCTCTCCCGCTCGGGCCTCGCCCAGCCGGAAAAGCCGATCGGCTGCTTTCTCTTCTCCGGCCCCACGGGCGTGGGCAAGACCGAGGTGGCCAAGCAGCTCGCGCGCATCCTGGGGGTGGAGTTTATCCGCTTCGACATGAGCGAGTACATGGAGAAGCATACCGTTTCGCGCCTGATCGGCGCCCCGCCGGGCTACGTGGGGTTCGACCAGGGCGGCCTGCTTACGGACGCGATCAACAAGAACCCCTACGCCGTTCTATTACTGGACGAGATCGAGAAGGCCCATCCCGATCTCTTCAACATCCTGCTGCAGGTGATGGATCACGCCGCGCTCACCGACAACAACGGGAAAAAGGCCGACTTCCGCAACATCATCCTGATCATGACCACCAACGCGGGCGCGCGCGAGATGAGCGGCGCGCCGCTCGGATTCGGCCAGCGCTCCAACGTGGGCAAGGGCAAAGAGGCGATCGAGAAGATGTTCAGCCCGGAGTTTCGCAACCGGCTGGACGCCATGATCGTCTTTAATTCCTTGAGCCCGGAGATCATCGAGCGCGTGGTGGACAAATTCATCGTCGAGCTGGATCTGCAGTTAAACGAAAAGAAGGTTTTCTTGAGTCTCTCTCCCAAGGCGCGCAAATGGCTTGCCGAGCGCGGCTATGATCCCATTTTCGGCGCCAGACCCATGGCGCGGCTGATTCAGACCGAGATCAAGCGGCCGTTGGCCGACGAGATCCTCTTCGGCAAGCTGCAAAACGGCGGCAACGTCGAGATCGACGAGAGCGAGGGCAAGCTCACCTTCTCCTACAGCGAGCCTCCGGCTTCAGAGGTGAAGAGGCCGTCATCCGCGGTTCGGGAGCCGGAATCTACCTAGCCCTCCAGTCGATAATCCGACTCCCTCGGCAAACTCCACCCGCCTCCATGGAACAGATCGTCATCGTTTCATTTCTTGCCTTTTTCGCCCTGGAGTTTCTCGTTGAGTTCGTGCTCAACGAGATCAACATGGGTTACGTGCGCGAGAGCCGGGCGGGGGGAAATATTCCGGATCTCTTCCAGGGCAGAGTGAGCCAGGAGGAGTATGACAAATCCGTTGACTACACGCTCGCGAAGGGACGATTCGAACGCTGGGCGCAAGTTTACGGAAGCCTGATGACTCTATTTATCCTGTTTGGCGGGCTCCTCCCCTATTTTGATCGGCTTACTCGCGGCCTCGAGGGCTTGCTCCCTGCCGTCTTTAAGGCGCAGGGGATACTCTTCTGCTTCAGTGTCGCGTTGACTTTTTCGCTGCTGTCCCTTCCTACAGGGCTCTACTCCACTTTTGCGCTCGAAGAGCGCTTCGGCTTTAACCGGACCACCGTGAAGCTCTATCTCCTCGACAAGCTCAAGGGGTTTTTGGTGAGTCTCGTCATCGGCATCCCCTTTCTCTTCGGCGTCCTTTATCTCATGGAAGAGAGCGGCCCCTACTGGTGGCTCTGGGCGTTTCTCTTTATTCTCGCCTATGAGATCCTGATGGTGATTCTCTATCCGACTTTGATCGCGCCGCTGTTCAACAAATTCGAGCCGCTAAAAGAGGGCGAGCTGCGCGAGCGCATTTTGACATTGGTCGGGAAGACCGGCTTTAAGACCAGCGGGATCTACACGATGGACGGCTCCAGGCGCTCGACCCATTCGAACGCCTACTTTACCGGCCTGGGAAGGGCCAAGCGGATCGTGCTCTTCGATACCCTGGTAGAGCAGATGACGGCGGGGCAAGGGTTGGCGGTTCTGGCGCACGAGATCGGCCACTACAAGATGAAGCACATCCGGAAGATGCTGCTCCTGTACCTCCTGAGTTTCCTGGTCGGCTATGAGCCGCTGTTTCGGGCCTTTGGTCTCGGGCCATCCAGCCACGCGGCCCTGGTCCTCTTTAGCCTCCTCTCCGGCCCTTTTACCTTCTATCTTACTCCCGTGATGAACCTTGTCTCGCGCCGGCACGAGTATGAGGCGGATCGCTTTGCGGTAAGAACTTTAGAAGAAGGGAGGGCGATGGAAGAGGCGCTATTCAACCTGACGGTGAAAAATCTCTCGAATCTCACGCCCCATCCCTGGTATTCCGCGTACCACTATTCCCACCCGAGCGTGGTCGAGAGGATCCGCGCGATTCGGCAAGAGGCCTAGCGGTTATTTTCCGAGCTGGATCAGGATCTGATAGACGCCCTCGGGCACGCGGGTCCCTCCACCGCGGTCCCGCAGCCTCCCGGCAGCCCGCCGGTCGAGGCGCCCGCGCCGAACCGCGAGGGCTACGCGGACTGGGGCGTGCGCGAGCAGATCGACACCGCGACGGATCCGATCTCGACGTTCGGAGTCGACGCGGACACCGGCTCGTACTCGCTGGTGCGGCGAAAGATCCTCGAGGGCCAGCCGGTTCCGCCGGCCGCTT
>JACPDC010000361.1 GCA_016184235.1 Deltaproteobacteria bacterium
CGCAAGTTCGCCGACCGGCAGGAGTCCCGCGAGCTGGGCAACGTGGAGCTGCGCCTGGAGCACATGGACCGGATCGGCATCGACATCCAGGTGCTGCACAATACCATGTTCATCGAACAGGCCACGGACCGCCCGGCGGTGGAAGTGGCCCTGTGTAAGAGCTGGAACCGTTGGCTGGCCGACATCTGGCGGCAGGGAAAGGGACGGCTGCGCTGGTCTTGCATGGCCCCGACCTTGAGCATACCCGATGCGCTCGACCTGATCCGCTTCGGCAAAGAAAACGGCGCCTGCGCCGTGCTGATGCGTCCGGTCGAAGGCAACCGTTTGCTCGTCGACCCGTACTTCTACCCGATCTACGAGGAGGCGAGCCGGCTCGATCTGGCGATCGCCATCCACATCTCCAACGGCAACCCCTGGCTCAACGACCTCTGTCGCCATACTGTCTTTACCGCGTCCGCTTTTCACCGCTTCAGAGTGCCCACCGTGGCCGCCTTCCACGACCTGCTCCTCAGCGACATACCGCAGACGTTTCCCGAGCTGCGCTGGGGCTTCATCGAGGCCAGCTCGCAGTGGCTGCCGTGGGTGCTGCACGAGGCCAGGAACCGCTACAAAGGATTGGGGCGCAAATGGCCCGACAACGGCGTCAGCGACTACCGCATGTTCGTCACCTTCGAAAACTCCGACGACCTGCCCTACATTGTGCGGGAGGCCGGGGACGACAGCCTGGTCATCGGCACGGACTACGGCCACACCGATACATCAAGCGACGTCGACGCCATCAAGATATTCAAGGCGAGGACGGACCTATCACCCGAAGTGAAGCGGAAGATCCTGAGCGACAATGCCCGGGCACTGTACGGGCTCTCTTGAAGGATGAAAGCGGAATTATGAAAGAAGGAAAGAACCGGGAGGAACCAGCGCGATGAAGACCGGCTATCCGATTATCGACGCGGACGGGCATGTGCTGGAGAAGGATACCGAGCTGCACGACTTTCTCGAAGGGCGTTACCGCGGCATGCCCAGAATGGAGACCTACGGCTACTTCCCCTCTTTAGACGGCTGGCACCGGGGCTCCAGCGTGCCGGGAAAAGATCAAGAGACGCCGGCAAGGCGCTGGCTCGAATTTCTCGACGAGCTCGGCATCCAGATGAGCGTGCTCTACCCGACCGGCGGGCTCGCTCTGGGTCTCAGCCAGGATCATGAATGGGCCTGCGCCCTCGCTCGCGCCTACAACAGCTGGATTTATGAAAAGTTCACGCGCGGGAACCCGCGCCTGAAGGCGGTTGCGCTCCTGCCTGTCCAGGAGCCCGCGGAGGCGGCCCGGGAGCTTAAGAGAGCGAAGGAGATGGGGCTGGTCGCCGGCCTCTTACCGGCGGTGACTGTCCTGCACAAGGGTTACGGCCACCAGGACTTCGACCCGATCTTCCGGGAGGCGGAGAGACTGGATATGCCGCTCGCCATCCACGGGGCGCCGAGCCGGGGGATGGGCTTCGACTATTTCGACAAGTTCATTCAGGTCCACACGCTGGAGCATCCCTTCGCCATCCTGATCCAGTTCACCCACATGATCTTCGAAGGGCTCTTCGAGCGCTTCCCGCGGCTCAGGGTCGCCTTTCTCGAAGCCGGCTCGGGCTGGCTGCCCTACATGATGGACCGGATGGACGAGGAGTTCGAGAAGCCGCATCGCCGGGGAGCGCCGCTGTTAAAAAAGAAGCCGAGCGATTATATCCGCTCGGGCCAGGTCTGGACGACGTGCGAAGTCGAAGAAAAGGCGCTGACACAGGTGCTCCGGCAGTTCAACCCGCGCTGCGTCATGTGGCCGTCGGATTATCCGCACGAGCGCCTGCCCGAGATGTTCAAGCGCGATATCCCCGAATTCCTCGAGCGAACCGACCTGAGCGACCAGGAGATCCTCTACGACAATCCCAAGGAGTTTTACCGGCTGGAGATCTAACGAACCGTATTTCGTGTTCGTGGCTCGTGTTCGTCGAACGAGCACGAAAACCGAGCACGAGCACGGCTTGGAGCTAAGAGATGCGCTTAAAAGATAAAGTCGCCATTGTTACCGGAGGCGGAATCGGAATCGGCCGCGCCTACGCCATGGGACTGGCAAAAGAGGGGGCCAGGGTGGTGGTGGCGGATATTCAGGACCAGGAGGCGGAGGAGGTGGCGGCCGAGATCAGGCGGCTGGACGGCGATGCCCTCGCCGTGCACGTCGATGTCACTTCTCCCGGGAAGACCCGGGCGATGGCGGAGGCCGCGGTAAAGCGATACGGCCGCATCGATATTCTGGTCAACAACGCCGCGCTTTACAGCGCCATCAAGAAAAAACCCTTTGCCGAAATTACCGGCGAAGAATGGGACAACGTCATGGCGGTCAATCTGAAAGGGCTCTTTTTCTGCGTCCAGGCGGTCTATCCCGCCATGAAAAATCAGGGAAAAGGAAAAATCATCAACATCTCTTCGGGAACCGCGCTCGGCGGGACGCCCTTTTTCCTCCATTATGTCACTTCCAAGGCCGGCGTGATCGGATTGACCCGCGCCCTGGCGCGCGAGCTCGGCCCCGACCGCATCTGTGTCAATGCCATCACCCCCGGCCTCACCATCTCGAGCCCCGAGCAGGAGGCGACGCTCACCCGCGAACAACTCTCTGACCGCAGAGGACGGCGCGCTTTGCAACGGGACCAGTATCCCCAGGACCTCGTCGGCACGGTCATCTTTCTCTCCTCCGACGACAGCGACTTCATGACCGGCCAGACGATCAACGTCGACGGCGGGACGCACATGTATTGATCCTTACCCGCCTTTCGCCTAAGCTCCCGATCCAGAGGAGAGCGAGGAACCTAAAACAGTATCCACAGAGGAGGGCTCTATGAATACGAAATCTCCGTGCGTAGTGACTCTTCTTGTCTTGGTTTCTCTCGTCGCCAGCGCCCCAAGGCAAGTTTCCGGCCAGGAATTTTACAAGGACAAGACCATCCGGATCATCGTCGGCTTTGCCGCTGGAGGCGGGTTTGACACCTACGCCCGGATCATTGCCCGGCACATGGGCAAGCATATTCCCGGCAACCCCACCATCATCGTCGAGAACATGGGGGGCGCAGGAAGCCTGCTCGCCGCTAACCATCTTTACCGCTCCAAACCGGATGGACTCACCATTGGAAATTTTATCGGGACGTTAGTCCTGCAGCAGATTTACGGCAGCAAGGGCATTGAGTTTGACGCGCGCAGGTTCGAGTGGCTCGGAGTCCCGGTTCAGGACTCCACTGCCTGCGCCCTTACCAAGGCGAGCGGAATTACCAGCCTGGACCAATGGTTTGCGGCTAAGGAACCGGTCAAGATCGGCGGAGAAGCGCCTGGGGCCAATGACTCCGATACCCCGAGGATTCTTAAGGTAGCCCTCGGACTGCCCATTCAGCTCATTGAAGGCTACAAGGGCACTTCCCAGATTCGCCTGGCAGCGGAAGCAGGGGAGATTGCTGGAGGTTGCTGGACCTGGGAGTCCATCAAGGTGACCTGGCGTAAAGGCTTGGAATCCGGGAATGTCAACGTGGTGCTGCAGCTCAATCCGAAACGGCATCCGGATCTGCCTAATGTCCCGAACGCCATAGAGCGCGCCAAGACCGATGAGGGGCGCATGTTGCTTGAGGCAGCCGTCCACAATCCCGGCGCTGTTCTACGCGTTTACGCGTTGCCCCCTGGAATTCCTAAAGATAGAGTGGAGCTCCTGCGCAAGGGATTTGCGGCAGTAACGAAGGATCCGGCTTTGCTGGCGGAGACAAATAAGGCCGGACTGGCCGTCAATCCCCTGTCAGGCGCGGAAGTGGAGAAAATCGTCGCCAGCTTCTTTAAGTTGCAGCCGGCGCAGATATCCAGACTTAAAGAGGTCCTTCTGCCACAGAAGTAATTCGATCCAGCGGAGTACGGATTAGGGGAGGGATTGCATGAAAAGTTGTCTACGTTTTCTATCGATCGTGGTTATCTCTATCGTTTGGCTGCCCCATGGACGGCTTCAAGCTCAATCGGAGCATACGAAAAAACTGATTGAGGGCGCCAAAAAAGAAGGCAGAGTCGTTTGGTACACTTCCATGGCGATCGATACCTCAAAGCCTTTGCTGGACGCCTTCATGAAGGAATATCCGTTTATCAAGGCGGACCTGGTGCGGGCGGGCGAAGAGCAGTTGATGACCCGCGTCTTGAGTGAGGTCCGCGCGGGGAAGTGGGCCTTCGACTTGATCGCCGTAAGCGCGATCTCGACTCTCGTCGACCGAGATCTCATGGCGCCTTATCAATTCCCGGAGAGAAATGCCTATATGAGCGAGTTTCAAGATCCCCAGGGCTACTGGACGGGAATTTACGTCAACAACCTGGTTTTAGCCTACAACACCGCGTTGGTCGCGCCGAAGGACGCGCCGAAAACGTACAGCGATCTTCTCGATCCGAAGTGGAAAGGGAAAATGCTGATGGACTCCACGGACTATGATTGGTTTGGGACGCTGATCACGGTCTGGGGCCGCGAGAAAGCCGTCAAATATATGGAGGCGCTTGCGCGGCAGGATATTCAGTGGCGCCGGGGCCATGGACTGGTCGCGCAACTGGTTGCCGCCGGGGAAGCGCCCTTGGGATGGGCCTACAATTTCCGCATCGAGCGGATGAAAAAGGACGGCGCGCCGGTGGAGTGGGTTGACACCTTCGCCCCAATTGTCGCAACGGTCAACGGGATCGGTCTCAGCGCCAGACCGAACCATCCCAACGCCGCCAGGCTCCTCATTGAGTTCGCGCTCAGCAAGAAAGGGCAGGAGATGATTCGGGGGATGCGGCGCATCCCGGCGCGAAGCGATGTCGAGCCGCTGGCGCCTAAGATGGAGCAAGGCAAGCTGAAACTAAAGGCGGTACCCAAGGAGGTGTACTTGAAGCTCGATGATTACGCGCGCGAGTTCCGCAAAATCTTCGGGCTGTGAGCGGGGCGGCTCTCTGGGGTCTTATCATCAATCAAACACCATGCTGGTGAAGGTTACCGCTGAGCCGGTCTCGGCCGTGAAGGCCTGATCGTACTTCAGGCACTTTCCGCGGCTGCCGTCCAGCACATGAATCAGTGAATAAAGCGGCGAGAAGCCGCAAACGCGTCTCCGGTCCTGGTCCTTGGCGATCTCCTCGAAGAAGCCCGGCGCGTCTAGAGAGGCGAGCTTACCCACCAGGCGCCGGTCTTCCTCTTCCACCCAGCGGAGAAATTCAGGCGTCAGCGGCTCCGGGTCTCCGAACTGCATCCCTACGTGGGCGAGATCCACGCCGGCGACGAAGCAGACCCGCCTGGTCTCCTTCTTTACAAGCTCGCGCAGCGCGTTGAGAAAATTTCCTATCTGAGGATTCTTTTCCGGCAGGGTGCGGCTCTGCACCATAGGATGAAAGGAGGAGACCAGAATGGGAACGATCTTGAAGGGTCTGGCCCTCCCAGTCCGCTCCGCCTGCAGGGCGGCGACGTATTTCAGATAGACCACCTGAAACTCCAGCGAGTGCTCCGTGCGGTGCAGGTGCTCCTCCGCAAAGAGATCCCCCCGGCAGCTTTTCGCGAGCTCGAGCACGAACTCCTTGTCGGTCTCCACCGCGCCCAGAGGGGTAGAAAAATCCTTGAGCGTGGCCGTGAAGGGATTTTCTCCGCCGCAGTGGGAAGTGCCGAGAAGGATATAGAGATCCGCGCCCGGACTCTCGGCCAGCCCCTTGTACGCCCAGGCATAGGACGGTCCGCCGCGATGGAAGTCGATGTGGGGAGCCACTATCGCCCTCGGCGTCGGCGCGGCATGACCCCACTGGGGAATTCCCGGACCGTGGGCCGCCTCGAAATGACCCCCGATCTGGCCCAGCAGCCCCGCAGGATCTTCTTTGTAAACCGTGCCGGCGTGAGCGGGTGGACGGATAACCAGCCGCTGAAAATCCTCAAAGACCTTTTTCTGGTGATCGAGAAAACGCCCGCTGTAGAGAAAGTAGTGATGGTCCAGCATCTCGATGATCTTGTTGAGATCTTCACTGAACAGGATATCGCCGAACTGCCGGGAGTAGGACTCCTGAATATCGACCGGTGAATGTTTGCCGTCAAAGTGAGACAGGACGAAGTAGGCGGCGGGCGATACCACCACAGTGTTCGCCAGCTGCTGTGGGTCCCTCAGGCAAATCAGGGTCCTTCCCTCCTGCTGAATCGGGAAGGCCTCGACCGGACGCAGTCGCGGATAGCTGTCCATTGCTCTTAGATGACGGGTTTTTCCCTCTCCTGTCAAGTCCGAGGCCTGCAATCGGCGCGGCAGCTGCATTTCGCGAGTTTGTGCCTCTACTTTTTCAAACATGAAAAAACCGCTCTGCTTTTCGTCAATGATGCGAAAAAACGGCGCGATTTGGCCGCATCGGCCGGGATTTTCGTTGGCACAACGTTTGCGGAGTTCACCGACTACGAAGGAGGGTGGAAAAATGAAGCCGAGACGATTTTTTTTATTTTTCGTTGCCGTCTCCCTGCTGCCGTTGTCGATGGTCTATCCCCCGTCTCTCTGGGGACAGACGGAGGCGGAGCATCTGAAATGGTACCATGACAAAACTATCAACCTCATCGTCCCGCATGGCGCTGGAGGAGGTTTCGATATCTACGCCCGGCTGGTCGCGCCGTTTTTCAAGAAGCACATTCCAGGCGCCAATATCATCGTCCAGAACATCACCGGGGCCGGCGGCCTGAGAGGCAGGAATCAGGTCTATACCGCAAGGCCCGACGGGCTGACTATCGGCTTTACGACCGGCGCCGGAATGATCTTTTCGGTATGGAGCGGGCTTGAGGGTGTCCAGTTCGATCTTAGAAAAATGAATTATCTCGGCAGGATCGCTTACGAAAGCCAGGTGCTGGCGCTCTCGAACAGGGGGCCACTCAAGTCTTTCCAGGATCTCAAGAAGGCGGGGCGGCCGATCAAGCTGGGATTCTCAGGGGTGGGGAGCGATGATTACTACACCACGGCGATCATCGCCAGCTATTTCGGCTACAAAACCGATCCGATCACCGGCTATTCCGGCTCACGCGAGGCGAACCTGGCGGCGGTCCGGGGCGAGGTCGACGGCGTCCAGGTCCAGGCGAGCAGTCTGATGCCGCTCTTCAAGTCCGGCGATCTGATACCGGTATTGACCCTCGCCTATAAGCGGGATCCCGAGCTTCCCAATGTCCCGACGGCGATAGAGCTTGCGGAGACGCCGGAGGCCAAGGAGATTGCTTTGGCCATGACCAATGTCTTCGTGGTCGACCGACTGTTTTTCGCTCCTCCGGATATCGCTCCCTCGCGTCTCAATTTTCTCCGGCGGACTTTCGATAGGATCGTCGGGGACCGGGAGTTTCTGGAATACGCCAACAAAGCGAAGCGGCCCGTCGATCCGCTCAAGGGCGAAGAGGTGGAGAGGCTGGTGCGAGAGATCTTGAAAGTCGGCGAGCAAAAAATTCAGCCATTGGTGCGCGAGATCGCCAAGCAGGCGCAGTAGGCGGCGGGGAGGCTTCTTCCATGATCGATGCGGCCCTCGAAGGCATGGTGATTCTTTTCAACATAAAGAGTATGCTCTTTATGTTTCTGGGCATTTCTGTCGGGATGGTCTTCGGGGCGATACCCGGCCTTTCGGGACAGACCGCTCTGGCGGTCTTGCTCCCTTTCGTCCTCGGCATGGAGCCCGTGACCGCAATGGCGCTCTTGCTGGGCGCGCACGTGGCGGTGGAATACGCCGGCTCCATAAGCGCGATCCTGATCAATACGCCGGGGACGGGCCAGGCGATAGCGACCTGCTGGGACGGCTATCCCATGGCGCAGAAAGGCGAGGCGGCGCGGGCGCTGAGCATCTCCGCCACAAGCTCGGCTGTGGGCGGCCTGTTCGGTTTTGTGGTCCTGGTCGCTTTCATTCCCATCATGAAGATAACGCTGATGGCGCTCGCCTCGCCGGAATATTTCATCACCGCCTTCGTCGGTCTCGCCTTCATCGTGGTCTTGGGAGGAGGCTCGCTCATCAAGGCGCTGATCTCGGGCGGAATCGGCCTGATGATCGCCTTTATCGGCCTCGACCCGATGACGAGCGTGCCGCGCTTCACCTTCGGACAGCTCTATCTGTGGGACGGGATCTCGCTGATCCCGATCGTGGTGGGTCTCTTCGCCTTTCCCGAGGTGGCCATGCTGATGGCCAAAGGGGGATCGATCTCCCGGATCGAGTTGAAAGGCTCCCAATGGGGCCTTATCTGGCAGGGGATCAAGGACACATTCAGCCACTGGGCCATCCTGCTTCAGGGCAGCGCCCTTGGAGCGGTGATCGGAATTCTTCCGGGTTTGGGGGGAACCGTTGCCAACCTGGCCGCCTATGGCCTTGCGGCGAACACTTCCAAAGAGAAGGACCAATTCGGGCAGGGGGCCATCGACGGCATCATCGCACCGGAGAGCGCGAACAATTCCAAAGAGGGGGGCGACCTCATCCCGACCATCGCGCTCGGAATCCCCGGGGGCGCCGGCATGGCCATCCTTCTCGGCGCCTTCGTCATGGTGGGACTCACCCCGGGGCCGGACATGCTCACCACCGGCCTTAAATACACCTTTGCCATTGCATGGATCTTGGCTGTCGCGAATCTCCTGACGACAGCGATCGGCCTGCTCTTCTGCGCCCCTATCGCCAGACTCAGCTTCCTTCCGGTCTATGTTTTGGCGCCGACGATCATGGCGGTCTGCCTGGTCGGGGCGTATCTCGACGGCAACGAGATCGAGAATGTCTTTCTTGCTGTGGGTCTTGGATTTCTGGGATACCTGATGCGGCGCACGGGCTATCCGCGAGCCCCCCTGATCATCGGGGTGGTGCTGGGCGGAATTGTGGAGCGCTACCTGCACATGTCCTTGAAGCTCTACGGCGGGCTCTTCTTTCTCAGGCCCATCAGCATGTTTCTTATCGCCATCATCGTCCTTACGATAGCGGCGCCGGTGATCTACAGGAGCAGAACGAAAGCCGCGGCAGGGGTGGCAAAATGAAGTGGGGCGGCAAGATACTGAACATCGCTCTGTTATTGTTCGCGCTGGGCTATGTCTGGCAAGGCTTCAGCTACAGTCGAACCCCGCGTCTCTTCCCGCTCATGGTCGGCATTCCCATGATCTTGCTTACGGCTTTTCAAACCGTGATCGATTTCTTTCCTCAACTGTCGAAGAAATATGCGGAGATGGGAACCCTGGATGCCGAGATGCTCGCTGGGAGAGCCAAAAACGAAGTCCAAGAGGAAGACCCCAAGCGGACTCAAAAGGAGCTTGAAGCGTTCCTATGGCTGGGTCTGGCTCTGGCCCTGATCATGCTCCTGGGGATCTTTTGGGGCATCCCTCTCTTTATTTTTACTTTCTTGAAGCTCCGCTACGCGCGCGGGTGGGTTCTCTCCCTCAGTCTCCCTTTGGGAACCCTGCTCGTGATGTATATCCTCTTTATCAGGGTCTTCCAGATCCCGCTCTATAAGGGGTTGCTGGAATAGAAAGCGCGACCGCGCGCTTCATCCTTCGCCATCGAGCTTGTCGTTAAAGCGGGCCTATCTAAACCTGCCGGTTGCCATACCTCTGCTCAATCGGGGAGGCAAAGCAGTCCGAAGCCCAGCTGACGGACTCGCCATCAGCCTCCCTCCTGGTCGGCCATAACGGAATTATACCGGTCAGCCATAATGGGATTAGGCCGACCATCCGGTCGGCCCTTTACAGCGGTAAACGATAGTCAAAATTCTTGACAAGTGCCCGAAAATGCGGGAGGATCGTCACGTTTTTTTGAAATTCAGCGACCGTGCTATACAGACCTGTATATTCATAGTTGAACTAAACCGCTTCGCGGTGGCTCTGCTTCTGTAGAGTCAGTGCTTATCACTCGCCTTCTGGTTTTCCATTCACGTTCCTGGCTCGTTCGGATCATCTCATCGATCAGTTTTCTCTGTGATACCCTCGCTCCCAAATTTAAATCCAAGGAGGGTTTATTATGGGAGCACTACGGACCAAGATGATCGAGGAGATGAAGCTGCGCAACTTCTCGCCTAGGACCGAGCAGTCCTACGTTTCAGCGATGGTGGGATTGGTAAAGCATTACCGTCAGTCGCCGCATCAGCTCACTCAAGAGCAGATTCGCTCTTATCTGTTGCACCTCAAAGAGCGGGGCCTCTCCCCCAGTTCGCGCAACGTGGCGATCTCGGGGATGAAGTTTTTCTATCACCAGATTCTGGGATGGAATGAAGAGAAGCTGTTTTTGCCGCCGAGAAAAAAGACCTGGCGATTACCGGAGGTGTTGAGCCAGAAGGAAGTGGAGCGGTTGCTTTTGGCTGCGGTGAAGCTTAGAGAGCGCTGCCTTTTGATGACGGCCTACGCCACGGGGCTTCGGGTGAGCGAGTTGGTCAGGCTCAAAGTGAG
>JACPDC010000362.1 GCA_016184235.1 Deltaproteobacteria bacterium
ATCCCGCAGCCGCCGCCGAGGCTGCACGGCGGCGCCTTGATCGGCTTCGGCGTCACAACTTGATCGTGCAGCGTTTGGCCGCGCGTCTTGCGGCAGCTGGAGCGCGGCTCCACGAAGATCCCTTCGATATTCTTGCGCTGATCGATGCACTTGGGATTCTCGTGGAGGTCAAGACTCTCGACGGGACTGAGGCCGACGAACGTGAGCGTGTCAGGGATGCGCTCGGGCAGTTATTGTACTATGAACCGTTCGCCGCGGCGCCCTTAGTCCGCAGGGCGACGATTCACAAGATTGCATGCTTCGAGAGTCCGATCAGCCAAGCCCATCGTGCGTGGCTCAATACTTCGGGCATAGGCGTGATCTGGCTGGTAGATGAACGCTTTGTCGGGGATGCGCTAGCCGTTCGCGTTCTTGGCGTCTACCTGGAATAGTTGCACGGAAGCCCGCGCAATCCTCGACCGAGCAATTTCGACATAGGTTGGGTTGATCTCCGCTCCGACAAACCGGCGGCCACATTCGATGGCGGCCACACACTCGGACCCCGAGCCTACAAACGGCACGACCAACACAGCGCTAGGATTCGAGAAGTGCTCGACAAGCCTTCGTGAAAGAGCCAACGGCTTTTGCGTCGGATGCTCAGTTCGTTCCTTCGCAAACCTCCGACCGGCAAGAGTCGGAATGTGCCACACGTCGCCGGCCTGCCGACCGTTCGGATGCGGCGTCCATATTTTCCCATTCTTCGTAATCGTATGGCGCAACCGCTCCTGGCTTTTGTACGGCTCCCGAATGACGTGAAACGTGGAGTCCTCCCGGTGCGCGAACCACAGGATCGGCTCGTAATGGCACGCTGGCCCGTTTTTGTATTTTGACCAGCCGTTCTCGTAATACCAGATTATCTGCCGGCGGTAACGGAGGCCGATCTCATACATGTAGGTTTGCAAGAAGCAGGCGTTGTGATGTATTGCGTAGACAAACAAGTTCCCAGTTGGCTTTAGGATCCGTTTCGCTTCGATCAACCATTGCTTACACCACGCGAGCCATGCCTCCCGGTTCTCGAGGAAAGCGCCTTCGCCGAACTCGCGATCCTTTTTAAGGCTGTAAGGCGGGTCAGCAATAATCACATCCGCGTAGCGGTCGGGAAGGGTTCGCAGGAACTCGGTTGCATCACCGTGACAGATTGTGTTTTCGTCAATCATTTTTTTAGGATCACGATATATTGATGATGAAGGTTTGGGACGTACGAGTACGGAAAGCCATACGGAAAGACACGTTTGTGCTTCTGATATAGAATCGTGACGCCCTTGAGAGTAAATCCGCGAGCCTCCATTTCACGGGCGATGTCCGCGTGCAACATGAAGTACTTAGATTTGTGTCGGAAGTCCCCAACTACGATGCAGATATGCCCTTCGTCCATCAAACACGTTCGGGTCAACGCAAGAGTGTCGGCGATTGTTTGTAGGAACGATGGATAACTTTCGATGTTGCCGATATCGGCTATGTCGCTGCTGTATCGTGTATCAAGACCGTGCGCAAGACGTTCTTGCCGTGCTTTGTGATCCCGTTTGTGCAGGATGTTCCAGTAGGGGGGACTGGTCACCACCAATTTCACTGAGTCTGGTAACAAGCTTGGAATGACTGAACGAGCGTCTCCATGGATGATCTTCTGTTCGTGACAAACTGTCACATCCGTAGTTAGCTCCTTGTTGAGGCGTGCGCGGGCAAGGTCCACATACTTCCTGTTAAGCTCTATCCCGATTCCCTTTCGCCCCTCCAGTGCTGCCGCTTTGAGGGTCGATCCGACGCCGACGAACGGATCGAGAACGGTTTCTCCGACCTTCGTAAAAAAGCGGATTAGTCGTGCTACATCTTGGAACGAGAACGGTGCTGGATGCTGACTTTCAATTTTTGCGTGCTCATGCCCTTTTCCCAAACCGCGCTGAATCCAAACGGAAACTGTCTCACGAATCCATTCCCTTGCACTCAGATCGTTCACGCGGTTAATCGGACCGTTTCCGTTCTGTCCTGGAGGTTTTATCGGGATCGTGGCTTTGTCCGACTTGGATAAGCGCGGACTTTTATCTTTTGGTTGAAGGCGTTCGATGGGCGCTGTTCTTCTACAAGCCGACTGTTTCAACGGTATCTCCCTGTAAAGGTCTCGTTCTCATCCGCGAGATCATCGCGCAATGTTTCCGTCATTGCAGTTTTTCCTGAGGGCTGCGCTCTATTAGGCGTTCAGCTCCGATGCCTGACTCTTTGCCTATTACGACCAATTTTCTGACGTGCTTTGGTAGTGGATTCGAGCGACCGTTTTCCCAATTCTGTACGGTAGCCTCACTTACTCCCATAAGTGACGCGAACTCTTGCTGTGTGAGCAGACTTTGGAAGCGAATATCGCTTATTAGCGAACAGTCAATAATTCGATAAGGCAGTCTGGGCATAACTCACTGATTAAAAACGCGTATTCCAGAAAAGTTAGGCCTAAATTAAGCCTAAACTAAGTCTACTTTTATCAACCGCTGAAGTTCTTGTCAAGAAAAAACAAGAAAAAAAATAGAGGCACCGGGTCAGGGCGAAGCACAGTACGGAATTTTAAATTTGTGTGCTGAGCGTACCATTCCGAGGCGATTAGAAAGTCTCGGTTGCCGGGCGGATGTCGATCTCGTGCGTCCAACCGTTTCTGGGCTGCCTGAAGGCGTGAATCACGGCGGCGGCGATGGCATCCGGCGGGATCGCCGTCTCGCTCGGGCGATCCGGCGCGCGCGCCCGCAGCTTGGGCGTGTCGATCTGTCCGTCCACGATCACGTGGACCACGTGAATCCCTTTAGGATGAAACTCCCGGGCGAGCGATTGGCCGAGGACGCGCAACGATGACTTGGCAATGGCCAGAGGGGCAAATCCTGCGCGGCCGCGCAGTGAGGCGGTGGCGCCCGTGAGCGAGATGAAGCCATGGCCCGCCTCAAGCATGTCCGGGATAACCGCCTGGGCCAGATGGACGGCGCCCATCGTTCCCACCTCGAAAGACCGGCGGATGATCTCCGGGTCGAGAGCCAAAAAGGGGCCCCGGCCGAAGCCGCTGGCGTTATAGGCGAGCACCGTGACAGGACCCATCTCGGCGCGGATTCTGGCCGTCGCCCGCAGGACAGCCGCACGGTCGGTGACGTCGACAGCCAGCGCCAGCGCCTTTCCTTGGTTGGCGCGGAGCTCGTTGGCCACCGGCTCGCTGGATGGGAGGGTGCGGGAGAGGAGCGCGAGAGCGTAACCCTCTCTGCTAAATGCGCGAGCCAGGGAGGCCCCTAGACCCGGTCCCACGCCAGCAACGAGGGCGACCTTCATGGAGTCAATCCTGGCCAACCTCGGCGAAGAGCTCCCCGAGCGCCATCTTCTTCCCGATGAAGCCTTGCTCGCAGGAATATTGCATCAGGGTCTCGAGGTTTTTTCGGTTAGCCTCGCCCAGTCCGTACGCCCACGGATCCGTTCCCAGGATCTCTTCCTGCTCTTCAAGCGCGTGGCGGAACCACGCCAGCGGGACTCTTCTGGGGTTCTCCATGCGCTGGTATGCGGCCTGTTTAGCTTTCTCGAAGGCGCGAAAGAGATTGGCCGGCGCCCAGGGATAACGCTCGACCACCTCCTGCTGGATCGCGGTCGTGTGCATGATGGGGAAGATGCCGGTTCTCCGGTAGTAGTCGACCTCGAGCTCCTTGTAGTTCGGGAAGAGCCGCCCCACCCTGGGGTCCCGCTTCAGGATCGGCTGGATGAGTTCCGGATGGATCAGGGCATCGAGCTCTCCCTCGGCCAGCATGCGCTCGACGCTTTTCCCCGGCGGGACCTTTTCGAGAAAGAGATCCTGCGGCAGCGCGATCTCGACCTCCTCCTCATCCTGTTTGTACCACCGGATCTTCTTGTGCGGCACCTGAAACTCGTGCTCCAGAATGCCTCGAATCCAGAGGTTGCTGGTGGCGGAAAAGTTGCGCAATCCCACTTTCCTGCCGATCAAGTCGGTCGGTTTGCCGATCCCCTTGCCCGCGTTGATGAAGGTGAAGCCGTGCCGGAACCGGCGATGGAGGAATACAGGAATGGCGGTAAAGGGCTGGCCGCGAAACCTTGCCGCGAGGTAGTTCGACATCGAGAGCTCGGCGACGTCGAATTCGCGCTTGCGGAGCATTCGCCAATGGCGAATGTCCGACGTCATGTCGGTCAGGACGGTAAGCTCTATGCCGTCGGGCTCGACACTCCCGTCCATCAAGGCGCGCACGATCTCGTAATCGCCGCAGGCCAGCGTCAGATGGAGCTTCTTAGACATGCGGCCTATCTATCACGGTGCCGCGAGATTTGCCAAACGGGACCGACGGCTTGCCATGATTGACACCCCTATCCCGGTCTGTTAATGAAATCTCTCAGCCAAAAAGTTTCCGGCAAGGAGACAGAATGAAAATTCGAGAGGGTTTTTTCGCGATTCTCCTCATGACCGCGTCGTTTGTCCCAGGCGCCGAGGCCCAGATGAAAGCCAGGCTCAACTGGACAGCGGTTACCGGCGCGCAGAGCGGCGCCTATGTTGCCCAGGAGGAGGGGCTGTTTAAGAAACACGGGGTCGATATGGAGCTGATTCATATCGCCTCTAGCTCGCGCGGCATTCAGGCGATCCTCGCGGGCGAGATCGGCTTCTCCTACATGGACGGGAACAACGCCATTCAGGCCAATCTCAAGGGCGCAGGCCTAGCCCTGGTGGCCGGCGCCACGAACCGGATGGTATTCTCGCTCATGGCGCGACCCGAGTTCAAAAAGATCGCCGATCTGCGGGGCAAAAAGATCGGCATCACGCGGGCCGGCTCCTCCACGCATACCTCGGCGCTCTATGCGCTGGGCCAGGCGGGCTTGAAACCCGGCGACTACCAGGTTCTTCCGCTGCTCGAAGTTCCCAACATCTTCACCGCCCTCGTTGCCGGGCAGATCGACGCGGGGGTGGTCTCCCCGCCGACCAATAGCCGGGCGCGCAAGGCCGGCTTAAACGAACTTATGAACATCGCCAAAGAGGGGCCAGAGTATGTCTCGGTGGCGATCGGCACGACGCGGGCCTATATCCGGGCGAACGAGGGCACGGTGCGCCGCGTCGTGCGGGCCTACGCCGAAGGGGTGCACCTCTTCCGGACCAACAAGCAGGTTGGGATTCGTGTTCTGGGTAAATACACGAAGCTAAAGGACCAGGACATTCTCGAAGATGCCTACAACCAGTTTCAGGATTATCTCCACGTCCCCCCCTACGTGAGCCGGAAGGGGATCGAGGCGATTCTCGCCGAGGTGGGCGAGAAAGAGCCAGCGGCGCGCCAAGTCAAGGCGGACGATATCCTCGACATGCGCTTCGTGTCCGAGCTTGAGAAGGAAGGCTTCTTTAAAAAACCGGGCGGAAAGTAAAGCGTAGCGTAAGCAGACGTCGGCGATCTTCGGCGCCAGGCCTCTCCGGACAACGGCAATAGGCTCCGGCCTTGCGATTTTGCCTCGTACAGCGAACAGGGCGGGCTAAGAGCTTTTCCGTGCTTTTCTTGCCCGCCTGACGAAGTAGTCCCACATGGAACCCAGCCGGTGCGGCGTGTAGATCTGATCGAACTTCACCTTGGCCTCTTCGTCGCTGGTCCAGGAGGGCTCGCCGGATGCGGCGGCCAGCAGTTGAATGCGCGCCGCCTTCTCCAGGAAGACCGCATAGAGCGTCGCGACTTCGATGGAATCCCCGACCACGGTGGAGCCGTGGTTTTTCATGAGCACGCCGCGGCACCGGCCCAGGCTCTTGGCCACTTCGCGACCCAACTCCGGCGTGCGGATCAGCGCCGTGGTGTAGTCGAATAAGGGGAGGCCTTCGTAGAAGATCGAGCCCTCATGGCTGACCGGCTTGAGCGGCTGCCGGAGCGCGCCGAAGGCGGTGGCGTAGGGCGGATGGCTATGGACCACGCAGTTGACATCCGGGCGGGCTCTATAGATCTCCGTGTGGATGAAGATCTCGGAGTGGCGCTCGTACTTGCCCTCGATCTTCTTGCCGTCTAAATCGCAGACGATGATGTGCTGCGGCCGGATCTCCTCGAAGCCGAACGAATGGGGCTTCATGAGGATCTTGTCCTGCTTGGGGATGCGCACCGAGACGTGGCCGAGGATGTTGTCCCAGTGCCCTTCGATGGCCAGGATGTTGCAGGAGTAGGCTAAAGTCTCTTTCAGCTCTTTCAGGCTCATGTTGTTTCCTCCCTGGTTGCAATTCAAAACGTTCAAGAAGTTCAAAACGTTTTAAACGGCTTGAACGACTCGAACGACTTGAACGTTATTTATTGTGCCGCAGCTTGAACCTCTGGATTTTGCCTGTAACCGTTTTGGGCAGGTCGTCAACGAACTCAATCCAGCGCGGGTATTTGTAAGGGGCGAGCTTGCTTTTGACCAGCGACTGAAGCTCCTCTTTGAGTGCATCGCCGGCTTTGTATTCGCTCTTGAGCAGGACATAGGCCTTGGGCTTGATCAATCCATCGTGGTCTGCTTGTCCCGTAACCGCGGCCTCCAGGACCGAAGGGTGCTCGAGCAGCGCGTTTTCGATCTCGATGGGCGAGACCCACATGCCCCCGACTTTCAGCATGTCGTCTGAGCGCCCGCAATACCAATAGTATCCTTCTTTGTCCCGATAGTAAGTATCCCCGGTCTTGAGCCATTCGCCCAGCATGGTTTTCTTCGTTTGCTCGTGTTTGTTCCAGTAGTACGGGGCATTGGAGTCTCCCTTGACCAGCAGGTTGCCCACCTCCCCGACAGGGACCTCCCTGCCTTCCTCATCGACGATTTTGGCCTCGAAGGCCGGGGTGACCTCGCCGCTGCTTCCCGGTTTGGCCCTTCCCGGCCGGTTGGCGAGGAAGTCGTGCGTCGCCTCGGTCGAGCCGACCACATCCAGGAGCTCCTGGCCGAAGTTCTCTTTCCACTGGTGGAAGAGGGCCGGCGGCAACGGTTCCCCGGAGGAGAGACATATCCTCAGCGAGCCGAGGTCGTACTTTTTCTCGACCCGCAGGAGCCGCGCGTAGAGCGTCGGCACGGAAAAGAAAAAGGTCGGGCGGTACTTGTCGATGACCTGAAGGACCCTTTCAGGCTCCGGTCGCTCGGGCCAGAGCACGGTGGAGGCGCCAAAGCGGAAAGGAAAATAGAGGGAGTTTCCAAGACCGTAAGAGAAGAAGAGCTTCGAGGCGGAGAAGCAGATATCGTCCTCCCTCATACCCAGGACCGGCTTCGCGAACAAATCGGTGATGGTGATCATGTCATGTTGGAGATGAACCGCCCCCTTGGGGGCGCCGGTGCTGCCCGACGTGTAGTTCCACATCACGACGTCGTCCTTGGTCGTGGGCTCCGCCTCCAGCTTGGTCGACGCCTGGGCGATCTGGGATTCGAACGAAAGCGCCCGTCCTTTGGCCCTGCCGACGACCAGGACATGCTTTAGCGAGCGCGCGCGGTCCCAGATCGTTTCCACCTCCGGAAGAGCGGACTCATGGACAACGAGGATCCTCGCCCTGCTGTCCTGAAGGAGGTACTCGTAGTCCTTAGCCTTCATCCACGGGTTGGTCGGGATGGGCACGGCGCCGATTTTGATCGCGCCGAAGAAGGCGAAGGCGAACTCGGGGGAGTCCGGCAGCACGAGCAAGAGCCGCTGCTCGAGCTCCAGCCCGAGATCTCTTAAGGCGTTGCCGGTCTGGTTTACCTTTTCGAAGAGATCCTGATAGGTGAACTTCTCGTCCTGAAAGTAGATGGCGGTCTTCTTGCCGCGACCCTGGCGAATATTCTCGTCCACGAAGGTGGTCGCGGCGTTGTAGATGTCAGGAAGGTCAACCTTCATAAGAAAGGCAAAAGGTAAAAGGCAAAAGTAAACAGAAAGAGATTTTACCTTTTGAATTTTTACTTTTTACTTGGTTTCTACTCTCCGCCGCCGGCCTCGGACTGCGTCTCGGTGGCGATGACCACGGACTTGGACTCCGTATAATGCTCGATCGCCTCCTCGCCGTGTTCCTTGCCGATGCCGCTCTGCTTCACGCCGCCGAAGGGCAGCTCGTCGTAGATGATCTGCGCCGAGTTGACCCAGGTATAGCCGGATTCGATGTGCTCGGCGGCGAACATGGCCTTATTGATGTCGCGCGTCCAGACCGAGGAGCCCAGGCCGAAGATGGAATTGTTTGCCTGCTCGACGCCCTCTTCCAGATCCTTAATTCGGACGATCGGAAGAGCCGGCCCGAACACTTCTTCTTTCAGCATCCGCGATTCCGGATCGGCGTCGGTCACGAGAGTCGGCATTAAATAGAAGCCTTTATCGTAGTCTCCGCCTTTGGGCCGAGCGGCGCCACAGAGAACCTTCGCCCCGCGCTCGACCGCGTCCGCGACCTGCTCTTCGACCTCTTTTCGCTGGTCGGCGGTGTGCAGCGGGCCCATCATCGTCTCGCGCGCAAGTCCATTGCCGATTCTGAGCTTCTTGACCTTCTCTGCCAGCTTCTCGATGAATCCATCGGCGATCTTGTCGGCGAGATAAAGCCTCTTGACGGCCAGACAGGCCTGGCCGCAGTTGAAGAAGCGGCCCACGGAGG
>JACPDC010000402.1 GCA_016184235.1 Deltaproteobacteria bacterium
AGATTCATCTGGGCCGTGGTCAGGCTGTTCGGCTCATAAGGCCAGCCGACGTGGAGTTTCGTGGCCCGGGTCGTTCGGATGCGGATCTTTTCGACCTTCTCGGCGCTGACCTCGGGGTGATCGCGGAGAATTTTTTTCAGCGCATCGATCGAGGTATGGTTGCTGCCGCAGCAGGGATAAGGCTTGAAGCCGACATTGAGCGTCTCGAAGCGCTCGCCCAGATCGCTGGTCAGACGGGAGAGATCGGGCTGGTCGCAGAAGGTGGAACAAAAGCCGCCGTACGGCGCCTCCAGGATATCCTCGATGCCAGTAAAGCCTTTGGCCGCGAGGAGCGCTCCGTAAACACCGGCCTGGGCCGCGCGGCCGGGGTGCATGCGCTTGACCATAGAGCTATACTGGGCAGCCATCAGCCCTGCCGCCTGCGTGCCGGCGATTCCTAAAGCATGAAGGGTCTTGAGCGGACTTAAGCTCAGCATCTTGGCTGCGGCCGCGCCTGCGGCGAATGTGCCGGAGGTGGCGGATGGGTGAAAGCCGCGGCGGAGCTGGGAAGCGCCGCCGGTCATGGCGACGCGGCAGCCGACTTCGTAGCCCGCGACCACCGCGGCGAGGAAGCGCTTGCCATCGACCTTGCCGGCATGGCGCACCAGCGCGTCCGCGGCCGGCGCCGTTTCCGCCCCCGGGTGAATGACGCCCACGCGGTGCAGATCATCCATCTCGAAGCTATGGACCATCGTGCCGTTGGCCAAAGGCGCGCTGGTGCTCGGCACCTCCGCGCCGTCTCCCCAGATAAGCGCCCCCTTTCCCTTCCCCATCTCCTTGGCAAAAACGGTGATGATCTTGCCCCACGGCAGGGTCGAGCCGAACAAGGCGCAGCCCAGGGTGTCGACCAGGCAGAGCTTGATGTGGGAGACTACCTCCTCAGGTATTTCCCTGTAGGATATTTCAGAGGTATACTGCGCCAAAATCCGGGTCGGAGAGTGGGCGGAAGCGGTTCCTTTTAGTTCTGCCTTTGCCATAGCGGCTCCTTGAAATGCTGTTAGATTTTAACCTTTTCCTACGATATAGTCGCCCGTGTCAAGGGAGTTAAAAGGGGGAGGATCTTATGGGAAAAAAGGGGAAAATCTCGCTTCGGTCCATTAGCGCTTTTCTGGCTTTTGCCCTGGCATTTCCATCCCTCGTCCTGGCCCAGGGCGCAGCTTCACTTCTAAAGCCATATGACGGGCTCAGGGGTAAAGAGCGCGAGGAGAAGCTCATCGAGGGCGCCAGGAAGGAAGGAAAGGTCGTCATCTACAGCTTCACCGCCGTCGACCAGCTCAAGCCCTTGCTGGACGAGTTTCAAAAGAGATACCCCTCTGTCAGAGCGGAACACTACCGGGCCAACGCCACCGGGGTCTTCAACAAATTCGCCACTGAGGCGCGGGCCGGACAGACCCTCGCCGATGTCATCGACGTCTCGGCCGGGGAGACCCACACGCTCCGGCAGATGGGCCTTATCGACCCTTATCTCTCTCCCGGCCGGGAGAAGATTCCGGCGGAATTTATGGATGAGAAGGGTTTCTGGACCGCCCATTACCATTTCGTCATCGCCCTGGGCTTTAACACGCAGCGGATCAAGCCTGCCGAGGCGCCGCGAAGCTACGAGCAGCTGCTGGACCCCAGATGGAAAGGCCGCTTCTCGCTCGATCCCGCCGACCAGGACCTCTTCGGGGCCTTGCTCCTTCATTGGGGCAGAGACAAGGCGCTCGCCTATTTCAAGAACCTCGCCAAGCTTGAGCCGCGGATGCTCACGGGACACACGAACCAGGCTAATCTCGTCGGCTCAGGCGAGATCGAGATGGCGCCGTGGCTTTACGGCTACAGGCCGCTCCAGTTGAAGGATAAAGGCGCGCCGGTCGAGACCCTGCTCTTCGACCCCGTACTGACCAATCCGGCCTACCTTCTGCTGGCGAAAAATTCTCCGCACCCTCACGCTGCCGCGCTCCTCATCGATTGGGCCCTGTCGGCGGACGGGGGGATGAAATTTCTTGCTGAGAAGTTTGGCCGGACGCCGACCAGGACAGGACTGAAGGAGCGTTTTCCCCAGCTCCGGGTGGACAAATATCTCGTCGTGAAACCTGAGATCGTCGGACCGAACTTCAGGGCGGTGGCGCGGAGCATGGGAGTGCCGGACATCGGTCTTGTCACTATGTCCGAGGTCATCGAGCGGGCGGTACAGGTCGTCTCCGCCGTGAAGATCCCGGTGATCGCCGATGCCGATACCGGCTACGGCAACGCCCTCAATCTGGTGCGGGCGGTGCGCGAGTTCGAGCGCGCCGGAGTGGCGGCGATCCATATCGAAGACCAGGTGACGCCCAAGCGCTGCGGCCATCTGGAGGGAAAAGAGGTCATCTCTCTCGCCGAGATGGAGAAAAAGCTTGAGGCCGCCCTGGCCAGCCGAAGCGACCCGGACTTTGCCATCATCGGCCGGACCGATTCGCGGGCGATTCACGGGCTTGAGGATGCCATTCGGCGCGGCAAGTCATTTGCCCGGCTGGGAGCGGATGCGGTTTTCATTGAAGCCCCTCAGTCGGAGAGCGAGCTTGAGACGATTGCCGGCTCCATTCCTGAAGCGCCGCTCATGGTCAATATGTTCAAAGGGGGCAAGACCCCGCTTCTGCCCGCCTCTCGATTGGAGGAGATGGGCTTTCGCATCGCGATCTTCCCTTCCGACAGCCAGCGCGCCGCGATCCACGCCATGAGAGAGGCGCTAACTCTGCTCAAACGGGACGGCTCCACAGAAGCGATGGATGAGCGCCTGGCGACATTTAAAGAAAGAGACCGGATCGTAGGGCTTAACGAGTGGGAGCGGCTGGAGCAGAAGTATCTCAAGAGCGTTGAGAAAGAGCGTTGAAAGAAAACGGGCTCATGAAGACCGGTTTTATTCTGGTTCTAGGCCTGTTTGGAGCGATCCTCGCCCCCGCCTGCTCGTCCACTGTTTCTCTGGCTCAGACTCCGGTGCCTTTCACGACCGTCGGCAAAGGCTTTTCCAGCGGGGTCCGCGAGCCTCTGCAGGTAGTGATCGGCAGCCAGGAGGAGTGGGCTGCCTTGTGGTCGCGTCATGCCTCCGGTCGGCGTCCAGCCTCTTCGCCCCCTCTCATAGATTTTTCTGCTGAGATGGTTGTCGGCCTGTTCTTGGGCGAATCCTCCACCTGGGGCCATGCTGACACAGGCCTTAACCCAACCCTATCATCTGGTCAGGCTCTCCAGGTCCGAAGCGGCTCCTGTTTTTATCAAAGAGGGTCCGTAAGATCGGCCGCCGCAAGATGTTGCCTATGTTGAAAAGCCTGGAAAGAAGTTTTGCCGCCAGACGACGCGTCTTGCTTCCGGCCGTTTTTCTTTTTTCTCTTTTCTGTTTCGGCCCTGACATTTCTTCCGCTCAGACTCCGCCTCATGTTCCAGGAGAGTTGCTGGTTAGATTTCAGCAGGGGACAAGCTCGCTAGGGAAGGCATCGGCTCATGCATCAGCAGAGGGCGCACCGGTTAGAGAGTACGAGATCGTAGAGGGTCTCCAGCTCGTGACAATTCCTCCGTGGATGACCATCGACGAGGCTATCGCGCGCTACTTGAACCATCTGGACGTCCTCTATGCGGAGCCCAACTATATAGTCCAACGGCTGGTGACGCCGAATGACCCCGATTTTGGCGATCTGTGGGGTCTGCACAACACCGGGCAGTCAGCGGGAACTGAGGACGCCGATATCGACGCCCCGGAGGCGTGGGACATAACCACGGGGAGCAGCAATGTGGTCATCGCAGTGATCGATACCGGCATCGACTATAACCATGAGGACCTCTCCGCAAATATGTTTAAGAATAGTGACGACTGTAACAGCAACGGCCTGGATGACGATGGCAACGGCTTTGTCGATGACTGCCATGGAATAGATAAAGTCAACGACGACTCAGATCCAGTGGACGACAATGACCATGGGACGCATGTCTCCGGCACTATCGGTGCTGTGGGCAACAATAGCGTCGGTGTCGTCGGGGTTAACTGGACCGTCAAGCTGA
>JACPDC010000363.1 GCA_016184235.1 Deltaproteobacteria bacterium
CTACTCTCTTTTTTGGAGCCGCCATCGCCTCGTCCGTATTTGCCGACCCCGAAGCCTCTCGTACAACTCTTCTTATTCCGATCTCGCTCGATGCGCAAGCCGCGGGTCCTCGAACGGGGCTTTTTCGCAGGGAGGCACTGAAGGGTACGGAAGAGGTTACTCTTTTCTTCCGAGCAGGGCGAAGAGGTGCCTGGCGAAGTCGGTGTTGTCCTGGTAGCCGCGGAACTTTTCCGCGCCGACCCCCAGGGCGGCGACGAAGACCGGTTGGTTCGTATGGCCGGCAGAGATCCAGAATGCTTTGGTCTCGTTGGAGATCATGGCACCGAGTGCGCCCACCGTCGGGTTGGACGGAAAGGTGGGACCGAGCCGCTTTTTCTTGAGGATCGCCTCTCTCAGCTCCGGGCTGAGAGAGAAGCCCTTGAAATGCTCCGCCACCAATCGATCCACTGCCTCCTGATGCGGGTTCAGACCCAGCAGCTCGGCGGCCTTGGAGAGCGAGATGCCGATCGACTGGATTCTTTGCAGCTCTTTCACGGAGGGATAGCCGCTGAAGCTCAGTCCGCCGGTCTCATGGTCCGAGGTGACGAGGACAAGGGTTTCCGAAGGATACTTCCGATAAAACTCGTAAGCCAGGGCGACGGCGCGGTCGAATTCCCGGTAGTCCTGGATCAGAGAGGCGACGTCCATCATGTGGCCAGCGCTGTCGATGTTTTCATTCTCTATCAGAAGCATGAAGCCTCTGCGGTTCCCTTCCTGGAGCAGACGGAGAGCCGCCCGGGTCATTTCGGAGAGCGAGGGCTCACGGCCCTTGTCCCGGTCGAGCTCGAAGCTCATATCCCTCAAGCTGAACAGCCCCAGCGCCTTGGCGCCCTTGACCCGGGACAGTCCCTGCCGGTCCGACACGTAGGCGTAGCCCTTTTTTTGGAATGCGGCGATCACGTCGGCATCGTCGCGCCTGCGGCTGCCCGGCCGGCTTCTGGGGATGAACTGGTCTCTGCCGCCTCCGAGCAAAACCTCGGGCTCCAATTGCAGGTACTGATCGACGATCGTCGCGTAGAGCCTCCGGTTCGATACGTGGCCGGCAAAGGAGGCCGGGGTTGCGTCATAGACAGTGGAGTTCGTCACTATGCCGATGCGCATCCCCGTTTCCTTGGCCACCTCCATGACGGTCTTGGGGATAACGCCATCTTCGCACGTTCCGACCGCGCCGTTCTTTGCTTTACAGCCGCAGGCCAGGGCGGTGGCTGCCGCGGAGGAATCGGTGACAAGAGAATCCGCCGCATGGGTCGTGAGCAGTCCCACCGAGCCTTCCTTCATGATCTTATCGACGATGGTCAATCCCTCGTTGTGGAGGTGGCGATTGAACATCCGGGTGATTTCCATGTGCGTGATGCCGCCGCCGTCGGCGATAAAGATAAAGATGTATTTGGGCGCGACCGGCCGGGTTGGCTCCCTCGCGCCGGTTGTAAGAGGGAAGAAGAAAGCAAGGGAGGCCGCCAGGAGGGCGGCGATGGCGGCCGGGAAAGCGGCGCATCGGAGGTGTATGCTGGGGTTCATTCGGCCGTGTCTTTTAGGATGCCTGTTTTCGCAGCGATATGCAAAGAGACAGAATGAAATAGTAGGCGGGATAGAGGAGCGAGACCACCGCCAGGAGCAGAGAAGGCTCCGGCAGCCGGTAGATCATGATGACCACCAGAATCCCCCAGAGGATCCCGAGCGTGACGGTCGGTCCGCGAAGCACCGGGCTCCGGCTCGGATACAGATACTTGATCGGGACAAAGACAAGGGCCGAGAGCATGAGGATGAGAAAGGCGTTGGCCCAGCGCGGTATCTGCAAGACGTAGAGATAAAAAGCGACGATGTTCCAGTAGGAGGGAAAGCCGAGAAAAAAATGATCGGCGGTCTTGGCCTCCTTCTGGCAAAAGCCGTAAGCGCTCGCGAGCAGAGGCAGCGCCGCGAGCCACCACGCATCTCCCTGCGGCAGGAGATCGGCCCGGATCAGGAACAGGGATGGGACCAGAACGTAATTGAGATAGTCAACGATGTCTTCCAGCCGGCCGCCGTCAAACCAGGGGATCGTCTCTTGAATCCGGACCAGGCGCGCCAGGGTGCCGTCCGACGCGTCGATCAATACTGCCAGCGTCATCAGCCAGAAGGCCTCCTGAAATCTTGCCTGCTCGATAAGAAGCAGAGAAAAAAAGGCGAGCACGGCCCCGGAGGCGGTATACAAATGGACAAGCCACGCAAAAAGCAAGGATGAAGGCGGCCTCATCCTTTATCCTTTACTGGGCCGACGCTGCGTAGCTCGGCCTTGCCTTGAGCCGCGCCATCCAGGCGAGCATGTTCTTGTATTTCGGGTCCACCGGGATATCGAAGCGCTCCAGCAGATCGAGATTGGCCATGTAGGCGATGTCCGCGAGGCTGAAGCTGCCGGCGAGATATTCCTTACCCTCCAGCTCCCTTTCGATCCGATCGAAACATTTGGTGATCTCGGCCTTGGCGTGCGCGATCACTTTCGCGTCCCTTTGCCCTTCCGGCTTGTAACGCACCTCGTGGATGATCTCGACAAAGTGAGGATTGAAACAGTTGTCCCTGAAATCTTCCATCAGCCTGGCCCGCGCCCGGCCCTCGGAGTCTTCGGGAAGGAGGGGGGGATAGGGGTACTCGTCTTCGAGGTACTCGTTGATAACCGTCGAGTCATAGAGAATGAAGCCCTCGTCGTCGAGGGCCGGCACCTGGCCAAGAGGGTGGATCTTCAAATACTCGGGATTTTTCTGCTCCTTCTTCGAGAGGTCGACGTTAATGCGCTCGAACTCCAATCCTTTTTCGATCAGGACGATTCTTACCTTGCGCGAGTTGGTAGACGGGGGAAAGGTGTAGAGCTTGATCATAAGTTGTATTCCTCCTTGCCGGAAAACAGAATCGACACCTTATCCATACCATAGCTATCGTCCATCTTCCATATGGCCGGCGGTCCGCCGGGTTAACTGTTGACATGCCGGTTTACCCTCTACTAGAATCGCCGCCGGTAAAACATTTCGCGGGAAGAGGGGATGGAATTCATTTTACTGTCACAAGGGAGCGAAGCATGATGACGACCAGAGCATTGTACTTGGGTATGTCCGCAATCGGCATGTCGTTTTTTTTATTCGCTTCGCCGGTCGGGCTCACTGCTCAACAAGGCGCCGCAACGGCGGTGCGCATCGACAACGACGACATCGGCGGCGTGGTTACGAGCGCGAAGGGGTCCGAAGCCGGGGTCTGGGTAATCGCGGAAACCACGGACCTTCCCACCAGGCTCGCCAAAATGGTGGTGACCGACGATCAAGGGCGCTATGTGCTGCCTGATCTGCCCAAAGCCAGCTACAACATTTGGGTACGTGGTTATGGGCTCGTCGATTCGCCGAAGGTTAAAGCCGTCCCAGGTAAGATCGTGAACCTCAAGGCCGTGGTGGCGCCGAACGAGGCTGCCGCGGCGCAATTCTATCCGGCGATTTATTGGTATTCCATGCTCAAGATTCCGGAGGCGAGCGAGTTCGGCGGCAAGGGGAAGATCCCCGCCAAGGTCCCCCTGGGCCGATGGCTCACCGAGATAAAGAACAGGTCCTGCGTCGGCTGCCACCAGATGGGCCAGCTTTCCACGCGCACGTTCCCGAAAAATGTTCCGTTCCCGCTCGGCAAGTTCGCCAATTCCGAGGAGGCGTGGCTCCGCCGCGTCCAGTCCGGGCAGTCCGGCGAAAGAATGTTCAACACGCTCGTCAAGGATCTCGGCGCCGCGCCGTTCCGCTACTTCGGGGATTGGACCGACCGGATCGTCAAGGGGGAGCTGCCCCATGCGAAGCCCGCGCGCCCGGAAGGGGTCGAGCGCAACATCGTCGTTACCACGTGGGAGTGGGCAGATCCGAAGACATATCTCCACGACCTGATCGCCTCGGACCGCCGCTACCCGACAGTCAATGCCGGTGGCCTGCTTTACGGATCGGCGGAGTACAGCAGCGACGTCATCCCGGTCCTCGATCCGGTTAAGCACACCGTCTCGAGCTTCACGGCCCCGGTGCGCGATGAAAACGCGCCTGAGGCGCTCGGACCGGGCCACGCGGCGAGCGACAGACTCATGCAACCGTCGCCTTACTGGGGCGCGGAGAAGATCTGGTCGAACAAGTCGAACAACCACAATGCTATGTTCGACAAGAAAGGGCGGGTCTGGTTCGCGGCCAGGGTACGCGGGCCCAAGAATCCCGCCTTTTGCGCGAAGGGCTCCGACCACCCCTCGGCCAGGCTGTTCCCGCTGCAGCAAACCCACCGCCAGCTTACGATGTTCGATCCGAAGACAAGCGAGTATACGTACGTCGACACCTGCTTCCAGACGCATCATTTGCAGTTCGGCTATGACGCCAACGACACGCTGTGGACCAGCGGCGGCGGACCGGTGGTCGGCTGGATCAACACCAAGATGCTCGACGAGACGGGTGATCTCGCGAAATCGCAGGGCTGGACGGCGCTCATCCTCGATACTAACGGCAACGGCAAGCGCGACGCGTACGCCGAGCCCAATCAGCCGGTCGACCCGACCAAGGATAAACGGATCGTATCGGGCTTTTACGCCGTAATGCCGAGCCCGGTCGACGGCTCGATTTGGGGCTCGACTTTTGGTTACCCCGGATCCATCGTGCGGCTCGTTCCAGGAGCTAATCCGCCGGAGACGGCGCTCGCCGAGATCTACAACGTGCCGCCGCCGGGCTTCGGGGCGCGCGGCGCCGACATCGACAAGAAGGGTGTTGTGTGGGTGTCGCTCGCGAGCGGTCACCTGGGCAGCTTCGACCGGCGCAAGTGCAAAGGCCCGCTTAACGGGCCGAAAGCGACCGGCAATCACTGCCCGGAGGGTTGGAGCTTCTACCAGTACCCTGGTCCCGGATTCCAAGGTATCGGCGCGAACAGCGCGGAATCGAGCTACTACACCTGGATCGACCAGCACAACACCTTCGGGCTCGGCGAGGACGTGCCGATGTCGACCGGCAACCTCAACGATGGTTTGATCGCGCTGAAAGACGGCAAGATGATCATTTTGCGCGTGCCCTATCCACTCGGCTTCTACGCCAAAGGCTTCGACGGGCGCATCGACGATCCGAACGGAGGCTGGAAGGGCCGCGGACTATGGACCACGAGCGGCGACCGCGCGCCGTGGCTGAAGGAGGGCGGCAAGGGCTCGAAGCCGATAGCCGTGCACTTCCAGCTGCGTCCCGATCCGCTGGCGAAGTGAAGGGAGAGTGGTCGAGAAGGCGAATATTATGATCAGAGAGCTGGAGCCCGGCGGCGCGAAGTGGGGCTGATATCAGGAACGGGGCTCGCCTGCCGGGGTGTGGACGAAGGCGGGCGGCTCTTTGGACATCGCCAATCTTTCCGCCACTGACAAAACCACGTCGCTCACCTTCGCCATCCCCTGAAGGTTCAGTTTCTGCCAATCATCCGTGGGCCTGTGGTAATCCTCATGGGTGCCTGTGTAGAAATGGAGGACCGGGATGTCCTTGCGGTAGAAGGGTGTATGGTCGCTGCCGCCGGCTGCTCTCGAAGACAGGTTGATCTCGACTCCGAATTCCTGGCCGGCTTGAGTCACCAACGGGCGGAACTCCTTGGCCGTATCGACGCCGGCCACGGTCAGGCGGTTGTCCTTCATCCGTCCCACCATGTCGAGATTGATCATCGCCTTGGTCGAGGCGAGAGGGAAAAGCGGATGGCCCACGTAATGGGCCGAGCCCAGGACGCCGAGCTCCTCGGCGGTGAAGGCGATGAAAACAATGGTCCTGGCCGGTCTGGAGGCGCGTGCGCCCAGCCTTTCGGCGAGATTCATCAGCACGGCGGTTCCCGAGGCGTTGTCGTCGGCGCCGTTGTGGATTTGTCCCTCCGCCTTGGTATCGCGCGTCCCGAAGTATCCCAGGCCGATGTGGTCGTAGTGGGCGCCGATAACGACGTTTTCCTTTTTCAGCTCGGGGTCCGAGCCGGGAAGGACGCCGATGACGTTGTCGGTCTTCTTGGTTATCTTTTCCAGCGTGACGTTGAGGGACGCCCGCAGCCCGGGCAGGGAAGTGGAAGCCGGCTTTTCTTCCCGGTCGATTCTCTCTTTGAGCTCCCGTAAGGAGACGCCTGCCTCTTCAAGCCGGCGCTCCGCGACCTCTCCCTTCACCTGCGTCGCCACGATCTCGGCGTCCGTGCGTCCCAAGGTGCGTCTCGTCGGGATCAGCCCTTTTTCGCCGGACCGGGGTTGATCGAGATCGACCAGGATCATGCCGACCGCGCCGTGAGCGCGGGCGTTGTTGGCCTTGGAAACCAGGCTCGCGTGGCTCGAGTAGCGGGGCGCTTTGCGAAAGGGGCTTTTCTCGTCTTTCGGCGGCGGCTCGTAGCGTAACACAAGGACGATCTTATCCTTCACGTCCAGTCCGGCGTAGTCGTCGTAGCCGTAATCCTTGGCGGTGATTCCGTAGCCCGCGAAGACCACCTCCGCCTCGACACTGCCGGAGCGTGAGAGACCGAACGGAATCCACTCCTCGTGCAGCGCCAGGGTCGGGCCGCCCGCCAAGGTTAGACTGCTCGGCTGCTTGATCGTGACGCCGACCACCACCTCCAGGCTTTGAAAAAAGCCCCCGTTTTGACCGCCCGGGGTCAGACCGTACTTTTTAAACTCAGCGGCGATATAGTCCCTAGCCAGATCGATGCCCGGATTATCGACCCCGCGGCCCGCCAGTTCGTCGGAGGCGAGATAGCGCGCGTGTCTTAGCAACGCCTCGGAACGATCGGCAAGAGTCGGGAGCTCGAACGTCCAGCCGCTCAGGGCGAGAAGCGCGGTGACGGACAGAAGGACGGCAGCGGCTGTAATCGGAACGCGGAAATTTCTGCAGAGGCTTTTCATATTCTCAAGACTTTCTCGCGCATTGTCCGAGCGGCGGACTGTAGCACATTGTTCCGACCTTATAAAGCATTGCTTGCTGAAGCCGCTTGTCCGGCCGCTTGGCTCACAGGGGTTATTCCGTTCTTTACCCTGTTGGGGATTGACTGCGGGCGGTATGGCCGTTTATTTTACCTCGACGCGGAAGGGGTTTTGCCAACCCATGAGTGAAATGTTATAAATTTGAGCAATTCACTCTGGGAGGAGATTCAAAAATGGCAAAGCAAGTTGTTGTGTTCACCCAGCCCGGCTGAGGCCCCTGCCACCGGGAGAAAGAGTTTCTTTCTCAAAAGGGGGTTCCGTTCGTCGACAAGAACGTGCGCGAGGACGAAGCGGCATTGAAAGAGCTGCTCGCCCTCGGATATCAGAGCACTCCGGTGACGCTGATCGACGGCCAGGCGGTCGTGGGTTTCGATCAGGCGAAGATTGAGGAAATGCTCGGACTGTAGCCGCCGATATCATTAAGAGGAAAAGGAGGAGAATATGGCCGAAGAGGTAAAAAATCTGCTCAACGAATACCGCGAGGGAAGAATCAGCCGCCGCGACTTCATCCAGAAAGCCGCGATCTTGACCGGCAGTCTGGCGATGGCGAACAGTCTGCTGGAGCCGCTGTTCGCTCCGGCGGCTTATGCCGCGCAGGTGGATCCCAGCGACCCGGCGCTCTCTTCGAGCGCGGTGCAGTTTGCCGGGCCGGCCAGCGCCATCTCAGGTTATCTCACCAAGCCGAAGGCCGGTGGAAAGCACCCGGCGATTGTGGTTATCCACGAGAACAGGGGAATAAACGACCATACCCGGGACGTGGCGCGCCGCTTGGCCAAGGAGGGGTATGTTGCTCTGGCCCCTGACTATCTTTCGCGGGGCGGCGGCACGGAGAAAGTGAACCCGAAAGGGGAGGGCCTGTCAAATATCCGCCAGTTAGCGCCTGTAAAGGCGGTTATGGAGGACACGGACGCGGCGCTCGCCTATCTCCGCAGTCTCCCTGACGTGCGGGGTGACCGGATTGGGGTCGTGGGGTTTTGCTGGGGCGGGGAGATGACATTCAACGTCGCCACCTATTCCCGCGGTCTGCGGGCGGTGGTTGTCTATTACGGTCGTAGCCCGAATCCTGTGGATCTGGTTGAAAAGATCGAGGCGCCGGTCCTGGCCCATTACGGGGGAGAAGACAAAGGTGTGAACGGCGGCATTGCCGCAACCGAGGCCGCGATGAAGAAGTATAACAAGGGCTATAACTACAAGATCTATCCCGGGGCTCAGCACGGCTTCAACAACGATACCGGCGGGAGCCGCTATCATCCGGAGGCCGCGAAAGAGGCCTGGGGTCGAACCTTGGAATATTTTAAGAAGCAACTGCAGGGTTAGGCGGGGAAATGAAAAGACTATTATCTGTCGTAGGACTGGCGAGTCTCTTGATCTTCTCGGTTCAGCCGGTGTGGGCGAACAGTTGTCCGAGGCTGATCAAAGAGGCGAAGGGACTCCTGGCCGAAGCAAAGCTTGGCAAGGCGGCCCAGGATAAGGTGAAGGCGCTGATCGATGAGTCCCAGAAGCTGCACGATTCCGGCAGTCACGGCGACTCCGTGAAAAAGGC
>JACPDC010000403.1 GCA_016184235.1 Deltaproteobacteria bacterium
CAGCGACGGACAGTGCTCGCGTGCGTGTTGCTGATGAATCCGGGGGCTGCGGCTTCGTGCGATCCCCAACCCCCTCCAAGCTCGTGCCTCTCCTCAAAGAGGGCCACCTTCATCCCGCCGTATTTGGCGAGATAAATCGCGGCGACCAGAGCCTTATTGCCGCCGCCTACGATGACGGCGTCGAATGTCGTGTCAGCCATGACACCTCCCCTTCGATGGATGATTTCAAGTCAAAAGATAGCGGCCGTTGGTTCAGCGCATGGTTGAGCGAGCAAAAACCGTGCCCCAGGATTCGGGCAGAGAGCCGCCTTGCAGCTTGGCCTGAGCCGTTTTTTATTTTTAAAGTTGGGACAAAGAGCGCTTCTTTTCCCAACTTTTGGAAAAACGCTGAGACTTAAAAGGTTCGAGCCATGCGTCTCACCGGTCGATGAGGTGGATCCTTTCGATGCGCTCCGGCTTGCTGAAAAACTCCCGGTTCGCCCATAGGGCGAGCTTGCCCAGCTCCTCGCGCGAGAGATGGCGCGTGGGCATGACGGTGTGCACCGCGTCCCAATTCTCCAGGTCGAGGCTCTCGATGCGGTTCTCCTTCATCCCCTGGCGCCAGACCTGAGTGCCCGGCATGGGAGTCAGGAGCATCATGACGGCGCAGTCGGGATCGATGTCGTCGACCACAGAAAAGCGCTTTTTGATTTTCTCGGCGTCGTCCTCCCAGAAGCCGTTCATGTAGGTGCCGACCGTGGAGATGTCATTCCGGCGCAACAGGCGCACCAGCCATCTCAAGTCCTGGACCGTGTAAGGCTCCTTGGTCTTGTGGATGTTCGCCAGCTCCTCATCGGTTCCGACTTCGATGCCGAACAGGACCTGGTAGCAGCCGGCCTTGTGCATCCTGGGGATCAGGTCGGCGTCCCGCATCAGGTTTCCCGCCCTGCCCATGAAGAACCACTGGATATCGAGGGCGCGCCTTTCCAGCTCGTCGAGGAGATCCACCATCTTCTGCCGGTCGGAGTTGAAGTCGTCGTCCATGAAGTTGAGCGCCTGGACCCCGTAGCGCCGGCTGAGCAGCTCCATTTCGTCGGCGACTAATTTCCCGCTGCGGGTCCGGTGCACGAAAAAATCCCCGCGCCGCCTGGGATCGATGAGGCCCCATTCGTAACAGAAGCTGCAGGCGCCTTCGCATCCCCGGCTGGTCACAGCCTCATTGTAATTTTCGATTTTCGAAAAGCCCACGTACCTTTCCATCGGAAAGAGATCGTAGGCCGGCATGGGAAGCTCGTTGAGGTCGGGAAGGAGCGGCCGGGCGGGACTGAGGGCGATCCCGGCGCCGTCGCGGTAGGCCAGGCCGAGGATTTTTTTAGGACAGGGTTTTTCCCTCTTCAGCTCGGCCAAGAGCTCGATCAAGGTCGCCTCGGCCTCGCCGAGCAGAACGTAGTCGAGCTGCGGCGCCAACGTGAGCAGCTCTTTGGACATCGCCGAGATGCCGAGACCGCCCGTTATGGTGACGAGCTCGGGAAACGCTCCTTTGAGAAGCTCCATGGCCTCCATGAAGCGCACAATGGGCGTGGCCCCGCCGTCCGTGACCAGCCGCGTGCCGAGGAAGACTGCGTCAGGCGCCTCTTCCCTCACCCGCTCGATCATCTCCTGCTCGCCCAGCCCGAGGGCGCGGCAGTCGAGAACCGAGACCTCGGCAGCCTTTTGCTCGCGCACAAAGGAAGCGAGCTGCGCGTGCAGCGGATTGCAGGCAATGTGCTTGGAGCCCCAGCGCACCCAGTTGCGCATCGGCGGGGTGAGAAAAAGCAGCTTCATTGGTTACCCCCGTGAGTCAATGTATCAGACATGGAAAGTTTAGGTCTTGATATTATTGATGCGAAGCAATTTCGGTGCCACAAATCTTCGACTATTTTCGGACTCCACTGTTTTTATTCAGAGGCGCCTAGCAAGAAGTGGCCGCAATGGGGCTGGCATCGAAGCCAATCAATTCGCGGCCGTTTTCAGCGCCGCTTCGGGCAGCGGCTCTCCATCCCCGATGTCGAGGCTGATGTCGAAAACTATCGCTTTACCGTCCATAAAAAGGGAAAGCTCCCCGCCGGGGCTGGCCAGGAAGGCGAAGCCGCCTACCGTGTAATACGAGGCCGGCGCGCCGACCCCGAAGCCTCTGGGGTCGGGCGGCAGGATTTGAATCGGTAGCCCGTCATAGAAGCCGAGCACGTTGCGTCTTTCCTTCCACTTTTTAATTTCTTCATTCCCTTCCTTGGTCTCGCTGTCGACGACGATGAGATGCTCGGCCGTGTGGTACAGCGCAGCCAGAGTCGGCTCCTCCAACAGAGCGGGCAGGAGGGTGCCTTTCGGCAGCCAGCGATACTTTTTCTCCCACAGCTCTAACGGGATCGCCAGGTGCGCGTGGTCAATCTCTGTTTGCCCAGGAGGCAGTCTCTTCCTCTGACCGGACTGCGCAGCCGCTCGCCGAACGATTGCTGATAGCGATAAGCCGTCCTGATTCCCTCGGCGCTGAAATACCACGGGTCGGCGTCCGGCATCTCCTGGCCGTAGGAGAGCCCGGTCAGCATTGCTATGGCGATAACTGCCAAGGCGGTTTTCATAATCTCTATGTAGGAGAGACTACAAGATCCATGCCAGCTCCCGCGGAGATTGATTTCGCTTTGCAGCCTGGGGCCGGGATCGGGGCGAAAGTCCCAGAATTAGGAAAACTGGCGCCTCTTTTCTTACCTGCTGGAATCGGGGCGATCGGAAAGGAGGGCGAGCAGGGCTCTGCGAGAATCTTTACGGAACCGCCGCTCCGAGGGAAAGCGATCGCATGGCGGCAAGCGACGGCCCGCCTGGATGCCGTGGCATGTATCTTGCTGTTTTTCCGCCCCGGGCTGCGGGCGGCGCATTTTCACATACCTCATCAAAGCGGACGGGAGGCGTCGATGGCACCAGACAAGCAGACTATCGCAAGGACGAACGGCAAGGCTCCCAGGTGGGGGATGGCCATTGATCTCAAACGTTGCGTCGGCTGCCAGAGCTGCACGCTGGCCTGTAAGGTCGAGAACGGCACGCCTCCGGGGATCTTCTGGATGAGGGTCCTGGAAAAGGAGGAAGGGACTTACCCTGCGGCGCGGAAGGTTTTTCTGCCGGTCCGGTGCAATCACTGCAGCGAGCCGCCGTGCGTGCCGGTCTGCCCGACCGGCGCCAGCTACAAGCGGAAAAAAGACAACCTGGTGTTGATCAACCAGGACAAGTGCATCGGCTGCCGCGCCTGCGTGGTGGCCTGCCCGTATCAAGTCCGCTTCATCTCCGAGGATGCCAAGGGATACTACGGCGA
>JACPDC010000364.1 GCA_016184235.1 Deltaproteobacteria bacterium
ACGTCGGCCTGCGCTTCCCTGCGGCCAAGCTGGGGGCCTTTCTGGAAGGAAAGACTCCGAGCTTTACTTAGCGGCAAAACAAAACACAACTCTTTCATCTCGTATGCTGACTCGACCCTTGTCAGCGCTGCTGGTCTTGTCGCTGTTAGGCTGTCAGGCAAAGGAACAGCGTCATATTTTCCCCGGAGAACCAGGCTACGATGTAATTCCAAAGGAGCTGCCGCTCTCGGACCTGTTTAAGGAATCACCGAAACCCGCATTCTCCGAGCTGAAGTTCGTGTCGGTGTCCAATCAGAAATCCAAGCCTGCGGAGCGTTTAGAGTTCGAGCGGGTTGTTTCTCTGCTTGATACCCGGCATGTATTCAGCAGGATTAAATCCATATCGGAGGTCCCCAGAGATCCCGGGCAATACATCGATTATGAGATAAATACGGCCGGCCTGTTAAATGCCGTCTTCCTTTCCATAAAAAAATACCAAACACACGAAATCCACTTGAAAAGCTACATCAAAGAAATCGTCAAGTAGGAGCTCCCAAATCCGCCCCCGGCGTTCTTGATTACTCTTATTCATACGAAGTCGTGAGAGAAATGAACGGCTATAGAAGAGCCGATCCGGTCGTTCCTGGAAAAGTGTTCGTCATCAATTTCACCGAGAGGCATCCCGAAGGTATTGATAAGAAGCAACTATATTATTCTCAAGAACTTGGCGCGGTTATACTCGAGCGCCGGGAATCGGATGTTGGCATCAGCGAGCTCCGACTGGTCTCTTGGGAATAGCGCAGGGAAATGGTGTCATTGCCCGCCGGCCTGGCGGCGTTTTGCGAGAAAACAGCGCTTGACAAGATTTTGCTAAGTGAGCGATATTCCGTACAGTTTTAGTTTTTAACGGGCCACAGAGTTTCTAACGTGGTTCCAAGCGGCTGCGACAGCGAGGAATTCAGGGAAGCGTCTCCCGACTAACCAAGAGTGGCAGGCCGCAGCATTGGGCACTCCTGATGGCTCTCCTTGTATAGTAAGCAGCAGTGGGCCAGCACTTACGGGTAGCACGGGCTGCGTCTCAGATATGGGAGCCTTTGACATGGTAGGAAACCTCTGGGAGTGGGTCGCCGAGTGGGTGCCGCATCGAATGGAGGCATTAGCCACTTCGGATTTCGTGCAGCGCGGTAGCTGTGGACGGCGTTGATGTCACCCTTGGGAGTTCGGGGTCAGGCTTGAATAGATGAACGAGGCTCTGAGTATAGTAAATTCACGTATTCAAGCCTGACCCTAATTCTACTCTAACATCTGGAGAAAGAGGTTTCAGGAGCCTCTTTTCTTGGTCTTAATTGCCACCTAAGCCTGCGCTGAGACTTTTCCCAGACAGCACCGCTTATACTTCTTCCCGCTGCCGCAGGGGCAGGGGTCGTTGCGGCCGGTTTGAGAAAAGACGTCCGCATCTCCGACCCTAGCCAGACCCGCCAGCCTTAACGCGCTTGCTTTTAAATAAGTGATACTTTAGTATCACTTATTATGAAAACCCACCTTGTCACCACGCTAAAGCGAAAGGCTACGAAGATTTTGGCGGAACTTGAGGAAGAAGGCACGCCGGTACTGATCACTGAACACGGCAAGCCCGCCGCTTATCTGGTCGACGTACGGACCTTTGAAAGCCTCCAAAACAGGGTGCGGATACTCGAAGGCATCGCTCGGGGCGAGAAGGCCATTCAGCAGGGTCGCGTGCTGACCCACTCACAGGCAAAAAGAAAAATGCGCCGATGGCTAGGGTAATTTGGGCTGAGCCTGCCTTGCTGGATTTAGACGCCATCGCAGATTACATAGCCCTGGATAAGCCCGACGCCGCCCAAAGGCTTGTGCGAGAAGTATTTTCCAGGGTTGGGAGACTGGGAAGATTCCCCAAAATGGGATCTATCCCTCCTGAAATTCCAGATCTACCTTATCGCCAACTTCATATCCCCCCGTGCCGCGTGTTTTACAGGGTCAAGGGAGATATCGTCTACGTCGTTCATGTAATGCGAGCGGAGCAATTGGTGAGGAGGGATATGCTAGAGGAGCGGCTCGAAAATACTTGAGCTTTCCAACTTCGAGTTTTGCCAGCTTGGCCTGGCTTAGGCACTAAGGCTGGGCTGAGACTTTTCCCAGACAGCATCTCTTATATTTCTTCCCGCTGCCGCAGGGACAGGGGTCGTTGCGGCCGGTTTGGGGAGAAGCCTTCACGTCTTCGGCCTGCACGATCTGCATCAGCTTCTCGATCGGCTCGCCGTTGCGCCAGAGGGCCGCGAGCTTGCGCAACGGCTCGCGGCTGTGGAGGAAAAACTTCTTGTAACCCGCGCAGAGATAATTCAGCCCCTCTTCGCCGTCCGGGGTCTTGATAAAGCGGTCCTTGGGGCAGCCGCCGTTGCACATGTCGCGCACCGGGCACTCGCGGCAATAGCGCGGCAGGGTGTCGCGCTTGGCGGCGCCGAAGTTTCTCTGCGCCGGGCTCTCGATCAGCTCGGCCAGGTGGGTCTCCCGGATATTTCCCAGACGGTATTCGGGAGTGACGAAATGGTCGCAGGAGTAGAAGTCGCCGTTGTGCTCGAGCACGACCACGTCGCCGCAGGTCTCGCGAAAGATGCAGAGCGCGTGCTCCATGCCGAGGGCGGGCCGCGCCGCCTCGTCGAATATCTGCACCACGATCTTCCCGACATCCTGCCGGACCCACTCGTCGAAGACGGCGCACAGAAAAGTCCCGAAGGCCTCGGACGGCGCCGTCTGCTGGCTCACCCCGCCGCCGTTTTCCAACCGCTCCACCAGCGGAAGAAACTGGAGGTATTCGACCCCCATCTCTTTAAAGAAGCGGTAGACCTGTATGGGATGGTGGACGTTCAGGTTGTGCACGACGCAGAGCAGGTCCACGTGGACTTTATGGCGCCTCAAAAGCTTATAGGCGCCCATCACCTGCTTGAAGGTCGGCTTCTGGCCTTTGGTCACGCGGTAGCCGTCGTGCAATTCCTGGGGGCCGTCCAGGCTCAGCCCCACATAAAAACCCTCCTCGGCGAGGAAGCGGCCCCACTCCTCGTCCAGCAGGGTGCCGTTGGTCTGAATGCCGTTGACGATGCGCCGGCCGGAAGGCTGGTGTTTGCGCTGCAGCTCCACGATCTTGCGGAAGTAGTCGAGCCCCAGGATGGTCGGCTCGCCGCCGTGCCAGGCGAAGCTGATCATCGGCTTGGGCGAGGCCTGGATGTGCTGGAGGATATATTTCTCCAGCAGCTCCTCGCTCATGCGAAACGACTCCCCCTTGGGATAGAGGTATTCTTTTTTGAGATAGTAACAGTAGGTGCAGTCCAGGTTGCAGATGGGGCCGATGGGCTTCGCCATCACCTGGAATTCGCGCGCGGCGGGAGCTGTTGTCTGCGGGTCCATGTCCGGCTGGATGACCGTTCTGTTAACGAAAATTACTGCGGCGCGAGCGGATCGACTACGCCGATCATGCTGTCGCGCGTGACCAGCTTTGCCAGCTCCGCTTCGCTCATGCCCTCGGTTCCGCGGGGGCGCAGCGGCAGCACGAGATAGCGCATGTCCGCGGTGCTGTCGTGCACCCGGATCTCCACCTCATCCGGCAGCTCCTGCCCGAACTCGCGCATGACGCCGCGCGGGTCGTTCACCGCGCGCGAGCGGTAGTTCAAGCTCTTGTACCAATCCGGCGGCCTCCCCAGGATCGGCCTCGGGTAGCAGGAGCAAAGCGTGCAGACCACCAGATGGCGGACTCTCTCCGTGTTCTCCAGCACGACGAACTCGTTGATGCTGGTGGCGTCGATGCCCATCTCCGCGCAGGTGGCCTTGGGATCGTCGATCAGCCGCTTCTTGAACGCCGGGTCCGCCCAGGCCCGCGCCACCAATTGCGCGCCGTTGGCCGGCGAGCGCGCCTCCTGGTAATCGATCTGGCGCTGGATGTCGTCCTGGGTAATGACCCCCTTCTCGATCAAGAGATCCCGGATCGCGTAAATGCGCTTGGCGTAGTAACCCAGCTCATGCTTGGGATGCGGGTGATCCTCGCCCGTATCGGCCGCGTGATGAACGTCGGAACGGTCCATGCTCATGAACGCCTCCTTCTAATTAAGCCGGCTCCAGCCAGTGATCGTAGATATCGACGAAAAGCTTGTCTTGCGAGCCGGCCAGGTACTGACCCCAGACCTCTTTCTGGTCAAATCCAACCAGATAGAGCGTTTTTTCAGGCAGCCCGTCTTTACCGTAGGCGAGCGACTCGGGATTTAAAAAATCGCCGTAGACCCGCTCGATCCAGCCGGTCTTTCCCCGGACGTAGAACGGCGTGCGGATATGGCCGGGCCGATCCTCCGCCCGCACGCGCACCCGCTCGCCGGGCTTGAACCTCGGGCCCTCCATCTCTACGGCTCCCCCCACTTTTTCTCGAATGCCGCCACCTTCCGGTCGATCTCCTCGCGAGTCAGAATTTTCTTCTCGGTCAGGATCGTCTCCATGCTGGCGATCCAGCGCTCGTAGTAGCTGAGCGAGCGGTACAGCTCGGAGTCCATGTCCTCGCGCGCCCGGCGCATCTCGTCCGTGCGCTTGATCTTTTTCTCGCCCAGCGCCTGGTTCACCGCATCCGCCAGTATCTCCCAATCCGAAAGCGCGTGCTCGGTCTGATCGACCGGCCCCGCCGGCAACCCTCCCATGTCATGATGCCTTCTCGCCATAACAGCTCCTCTTTTGGAGATAGAACTATCCGATGACAGACCGCGATGTCAATACGAAGCGAGGGAGGTCTGCCGATTCAGTTATTTGTTACTCGTTTATTGGTTAATCGTGAACTTTAATGCGAATAACTAATATACCAATAACCAGAACAAGCTCCCGACGCGGCGAAGTTCAGCAGCCGAAGACGCGGAATAGCCGCCAGCGCCCGCCGGCGGCGTCATCGACCCAGCGGGCCAGCGCCACCAGACCGTCCTGGGAATCGAGAAGGCGCATCATGCCCTCTCCCGCTTCCGGAGCGGGCAAGCCACTGAGCGCCTCCTGCCGGCCCATCCTGAGCCTCGCCACCACAGGATCGCTCAGACGAAGCCCGCGCAGGAAGTCGAGCGCCCGGCTGAGGGAGATGAGCGGGATCTTTTCCTGATCCCCGCGCGCCTCGACGGCGCTCACCGGAAGCGCCTGATCCAAGGTAAGAAGACCGCAGGAGAGACGCCTCAGACTTTTCAGGTGGGCCCCGCAGCCCAGATACTTGCCCATATCCGCGGCCAGCGTCCGGATGTAAGTCCCCTTGGAACAGGCGACCTCGATTTTCATTTCCGCCGGCCCCGACAGCGAGAGTCGCAGCCGCTCGATCTGGATCCGCCGCGGCTCGCGAGAGACCTCCTTACCCTGGCGCGCGAGCCGGTAGAGACGCACACCGCCCTTTTTAAGGGCGGAATACATAGGGGGAGTTTGACTCAGGGTCCCGGTGAAGGCTTCCTGGAGCCGGGCGATCTCCGCCTCTGTCAGGGAGGGAACCTCTCGCGTCTCGAGGATCTTGCCGGTCGAATCCTGGGTGTCCGTTTCCACCCCCAGGGTGATGACGCCGCTGTAGGTTTTGCGCGCCGTCAGAAACAGTTCCGCGATCTTGGTCCCGTCGTTGATGCCTAAGAGAAGCAGACCGGAGGCAAAGGGATCCAAAGTACCCAGGTGCCCGACCTTCTTCGCTCTGAGAGCCCTCTTCACTCTTTGCACCACCTCCGCCGAAGAAGGGCCCTCGGGCTTGTCGACTAAGAGAATGCCGCTTTCCATAAGTCGGCTGATTGCTGATGGCTGAAAGCTATTTGCTTTGTTTGACCCGCTTTAAGAGGTCGTCGATCCGTTGGGCCTCGTCCTGGGACTCATCGTAGACGAACTCGATGGTCGGGACGGATCGGAGCTTGAGATCCCTGGCAACCCTGGCGCGGATAAAGCCGGCGGCGCTCTTGAGCCCTGCCGATACCTCGGCCTTCTTCTCCGCCGCTCCCAGGAGGCGGAAATAGATCCGCGCGTGCCGGAGATCCTTGCTCACCTCCGCCCCGGTGAGCGTGACCGAGCCGATGCGCGGGTCGCTGACTTCCCTCGCCAGCAACTCGGAAATCAATTCCAAAAGAAGATCGCCGACGCGATCCGAGCGTTTGTAGTCCATGAATTTTACGGCCACCGAATCGTTCGAATCGTTTCAATCGTTTGAATCGTTCGAATCGTTTTGAACGACTGGAACGTCTTAAACGGCGGCGCTACCGCTTTTTAACAGTAAAAGAACTCTGTTTCGGATTCCCCCACCTGGGCAAGGCCGAGACCGTCGACAAAATCGACCACCGTCCGGAGCGTAGCTTCGACGACCTGGCGGCTGCTGCCGACCACGCTGAAACCCAGTACCGCGCTCTGCCAGAGCTCCTGGTCGCCGCATTCCGCAACCGAGATATTGAATTGATGGGATACCCGCGCCTGGATTCTCTTGAGAACTCCCCTCTTGCCCTTAAGGGAGTGGTTCTCGGCAAGAATGAGGCTGAGTTTCAGAACCCCCACGATCATAGGGGAACAGGGGGAATCGGGATGTTTTCTGCCTATCGCTTATCTCCTGCGAAGATTCGGGACGCCTCGCGTCCGCCGGCACTCGGAGTGATGCGCCGGATCACCGGTATGCGCTCGTAGGCCTCGATGGCGTCGCCTTTCTTGACATCCTGAAAGCCCTCGATGGCGAGACCGCATTCGTACCCGGCCGTAACCTCGCGCACATCGTCCTTAAAGCGCCTCAAGCTGCCGAGCTTGCCCTCGTGAACCACCACCTGGTCCCTTACAAGCCGGATCAGACTCCCGCGCTGTATCTTCCCGTCGGTGACATAGCAGCCGGCAACGGGCCCGATGCCGCTGATGTTGAACATCTCCCGCACCTCCACCCGGCCGTGAATCTGCTCCTTGTAAGTCGGCTCGAGCAGCCCCTCCATGGCGGCCTTGAGATCCGCGATCGCCTCGTAGATCACGGTGTACAGCCGGACATCCACTCCCTCCTGCGCCGCCAGATTGGCGGCCTTGATTTCAGGCCGCACGTTGAAGCCGATGACGATCGCGTTCGAGGCCGCCGCCAGCAGGACGTCGCTCTCGGTAATTCCTCCGACGGAGCCGTGAATGACCCGAAGCTTCACCTCCTCGCTCGACAGACGGTTCATCGCTTCGGTCAAGGCCTCCACCGAGCCGTGCACGTCGGCCTTGAGAACCACTCTCAGCTCCTTTACATCTCCGGTCTTGATCTGCGCGTAGAGTTCCTCCAGGGAGACCTTGCTGCTCTTGACCAGTTCCGATTCCCTCTGCTTGCCGCGCCGGTAGTCGGCGACTTGTCTGGCCTTGGCCTCATCGGTCAGGGCCACGAAGGAATCGCCCGCCTGAGGCACTCCCTGAAGGCCCAGAATCTCCACCGGGAAGGCCGGCGGCGCTGCTTCTATTTTTTGGCCCTGATCGTCGATCATCGCCCGGACCCTGCCGTTAAAAACGCCGCAGACGAACGCATCGCCGACATGCAGCGTTCCTTCCTGGACCAGAACCGTGGCCACAGGTCCCCTGCCCCGATCCAGCTTCGCCTCGACGATCGTGCCGCGCGCCAGCTTGCCGGGATTGGCCTTGAGCTCCAGCACGTCCGCCTGCAGCAGCAGCATTTCGAGCAGGTGGGGGATGCCTTCTTTGGTCTTTGCCGAGACCGGCACGAAAATCGCGTCGCCGCCCCATTCTTCGGAGACCAGACCATATTCCGACAGACCTTTTTTCACCCTATCCAGGTTAGCGTCGGCCTTGTCGATCTTATTGATAGCCACGATGATCGGCACCTCGGCCGCCCGGGCGTGGTTGATCGCCTCCACGGTCTGCGGCATGACCCCGTCATCCGCGGCCACTACCAGGACCACGATATCGGTCACCTTGGCCCCTCTGGCGCGCATCGCGGTAAACGCCTCGTGCCCAGGGGTATCCAGGAAGGTCACGCCCTTCCCGTCCACCTGAACGAAATAGGCCCCGATGTGCTGCGTGATGCCGCCGGCTTCCTGCGCCGTCACATTGGTGCTGCGGATGGCGTCGAGCAGCGAAGTCTTCCCATGATCGACGTGCCCCATGATCGTCACCACCGGCGGCCTGGGCTGCTGCGCGATCTCCGATTCCTCGACCTGGTGCTCGACTTCCAGGGCGCTCTCGACATCGAAAGCGACGTTCTCCACCTGGTGGTCGAACTCAGAGGCGATCAGGGTGGCGGTGTCGGCGTCGAGCATCTGATTGATCGTCGCCATCATCCCCATACCCATGAGCTTTTTGATCACCTCCCCCGCCTTCACGCCCATGACCCTGGCGAGATCCCCGACGCTGATGACCTCGGATATCCTGATGACCCGTTTGCTGGCCTTCGGGACCGTGATTTCGGTTTTCTTCTGCTCTTTTCCCGGCAGGGCCCGCTTCTTCTTGGGGACCCTTCCGGAACGAAGCTCGCGCTCCCTTAATTCCAGAACGTCCTGCTTCTTTACGACTCTCTTCTTATGCCTGACACCTTTGGCGGGCTTCTCCCCTCCCTCGACCGGCGGCGCGCCCTCTTTGCTGGCCGGCGCCGGCGCCGGCTTGAAGCCCTTCGGTCGGTCGGCGCCCGGCTCAGGCGCGACCGGGCGCCGAACCACGAGGGGCGGCTCCGGCGTCGCCCTTATGCTCTTTTTCAGGTCGATACGCCCTAAGACTCTCGCGCCCCTCGGCGCCTCTTCCGGCGGCGGGGCGGGCTTCGGCTCAAGGGACTCCGCCCTGCGCTCGAGTGGAAGCGGCACACTCTCCGCCGCTTTGGCCTGTACTGCCGGCGCTTCTTCCTTCGGAGGCTCAGGCGCTGAGGGTTCCGCCTTGGAAGGCTCGGGCTGCGGCGCCATTTTCACCGGCTCGGCGGCGGTCTCGGCAGCCTCCATCGGCGCCTCTTCAACCGGCTGGGGCGCGGCTTCAGCTTTGGCGGGAAGGCTCTGAGCGATAACTTCGACCCGGCTGGTCCGGCGGCGAATCACGTTGGCTCGAACCCTGCGCTCGACGATTTTCTCGCGCGCCTGGATCTCCCCGAGGTCCTGGTCCTCCGCGGTGACCACCCGTTCGCCCACTACTTTTTCTTCGCCGACGGTCACCTGAGGCTTCGGCGGGGCCGCCAGGGCGGCGCGGATGCGGCTGACCTCATCATCCTCAAGGGAGCTCTGCGACTTCTTGCCCTTGAGTCCCGTTTTGTCCAAATGGGCGATGAGATCCTTCGGATCAATGCCCAATTCCTTCGCCAGTATGTGAACTCTCATTTTCACCATTTTTTATTTCCGGTCTTGATCACGCAAAGTCCGAATCAACTTCTCCTTGGCATCCCTCCCTACTTCCACACGAAGCGCCCGATGGGTGCTCTTCTTACGCAGAAAAGCGCTCCAGCACTGCTCCGCCTTATGGAGATAACCTCCCCGTCCCGTCGCCAGCCTATCGACCCGCAACTCGCCGTCCCGATGCACAATACGCAGAAGCATCCTCTGCTCATCCCGCGCGCCGCATCCGAGGCAAGTCCGTCGCGGACGATAGTCTCGCTTCAACAGTCCTCTTAAGCCTGCTGCGGTTCCTTTTCCGCGCTTTCTTCGGCCACGCCGGTTTCCGTCGCTGCCGCTTCCGTTGCTGCCAGCGCGGCCTTTTCCGCCTTTTCCTCCTCTTCCTTCCTGCGTTTCTCCGCTACGTGCTCGCGACTCGATTTATAGATAGCCTCGGCCTTGTCCGGGCTAATCCCGTCGACCTCGACGATCGATTCCAGGTCGGCCTCGGACAGCTCCTCGGCGGACTTGAAGCCGGCCTGATAGAGAAGCTCCGCCACCATATCGTTGACCGCCGGGATGGCCCCGAGCGAGGCCCGCGCGCGCCGCGTCTCCTCGTCCGCCTCGGATTCGCTGCGAACATCGATGCGCCACCCGCTCAAACGCGAGGCCAGGCGTACGTTCTGACCTTTCTTGCCGATCGCCAGCGAGAGCTGGTCGTCGGGAACGATGACCTCCATGCTGTGCTCTTCGTCGTCGATGATGATCTTGGAGACTTTGGCCGGAGCCAGGGCCCGGCAGACGAAATCGTCCTGATTCGCCGTCCAGTTAACGATGTCGATCTTTTCTCCGCGCAGCTCCTGGACCACCGCCTGGACGCGGGTCCCCTTCATGCCGACACAGGCGCCGACCGGATCGACGTCCGGATCCGAAGAGGTTACGGCGATCTTTGCCCGGCCGCCGGGCTCCCGCGCCGCGCCTTTGACCTCGACGATTCCTTCGTAGATCTCGGGCACCTCCTGCTCGAAGAGCTTGGTCAGCATGCCCGGATGGGTGCGCGAAAGAACGATCTGAGGGCCCCTGCTGGTCATCTCCACGCTCACGATATAGGCGCGGATCCGGTCTCCCTGGCGATAGCGCTCCCGCGGCACCTGCTCTTTCTCGGGCAGAATCGCGTCGGTCCTCCCCAGGTTCACGATGATATTCTTCTTCTCGAAGCGCTGCACGATGCCGTTGACCAGCTGTCCCTCGCGTCCTTTAAACTCGTTGTAGATGATCTCGCGCTCGGCATCCCGGACCCTCTGGACGATGTTCTGCTTGGCCGCCTGCGCGGCGATCCGGCCGAACGAGCTGGTATCGAGCTTGCTGAGAAGCTCGTCGCCGACCTGGGCATCGGGGTCGAGGTTCTCCCGAGCCTCCTGCAGGGTTATCTCGACGGCGGCATCCTGGATCTCTTCGACTACCAGCTTGGCCTCGAAAAGCTCCACTTCGCCCAGCTCGGGATTATACTGCGCCTCGATTTTCCGCTGGTGGCCGAACATCTTCTTGGCCGCCGATACCATGGCGTTTTCGAGGGCGCTGATGAGGATCGTCTTATCGATCCCCTTCTCTTTACTCACCTGTTCTATGACTCGATTCAAATCCTGCTGCATCTTTAAGCACCCCAATCGTGTTCATAATTCGCCTTCTCGATGACCGCCAAGGGAAGATAAAACTCCGCTCCCTCCTGCGACACGACGACACCGCTCTCCCGGACTTCTTTGAGAAGGCCCAAAAAAGATCTCCTCCCTTCCACCACCTCTCTGGTTCGCACGCGCACCCTCTTTCCGATAAACCGCTGAAAGTGTTCCAGCTTCTTGAGCGCGCGGTTGATGCCGGGCGAGGAGACCTCCAAGGTATAAGGCCCATCCATCCCCGCTGCGCCGTCCAGCAGTTCGCTCAACTGCCGGCTCACCCGCGCCAGATCATCGACGTTCGGCCCCCCTTCCTTGTCCAGATAGAGCCGGAGCACCCTGCCACCCCTGCCCCCTTCGCGCCGAAACTCGATGTCCACGACCTCCATTCCCTCGCCGGCCGCCACGGAAGCCGCGAGTTCCCACACCCGCGCTACGGCCGCATCCGAACCCATGATACCCCCAAAATAAAAAAGCGGGCAAGAGCCCACTTTTGAGTACTACCCCTAAAGTGTAATAAATTTTTACCATAGATAGAGCGGGCAATGCAAGAGCCGCTCTCCTCTCGATGTTTCTTTGGCGAGATGAATTTGGTATGATTTTTTATTTCCACGAATCCCTGCGATGAAGATTCCAGAGCAAAGGCAAGAGGCCGAGTTCGAAATTCCGTGGGAGAATATCCTCACCAGCCTGGAAGACGGCGTCATCGTCGTGGACCGGCTGGGAAAAGTATCCTTCTTGAATCAGGCGGCCGAAATGCTGACGCAGATGCCCGCCTCGCAGGCGCTGCGCCGGCCCTGCTCGCTCCTGTTCCGGAAAAGCGGCTGGCTCATCGACATGGTGAAACAGAGCCAATCCCCCCAGCACAGCGGCACGCGCGGGGAGGGCGATCTGGCGACACCGTGGGGACGTCAGGTGCCCGTGAGCCTGACTGTCTCTCCCTTGCAGGACCGGTACGGCCGCTTCCTGGGCAGCATCCTGCTGCTGCACGACCTGACCCGCCGCAGAGAAATGGAGGAGGATCTGCAGCGCGCCGACCGCCTGGCGATGCTGGGCACGCTGGCGGCGGGACTGGCGCACGAGATCAAGAACCCGCTGGGCGGGATCAAGGGAGCCGCGCAGCTGCTCAGGCGCGAGGCGAGCGGCAATCCTTCGATCGCTCAGTACACCGATATCATGATCCGCGAGGCGGACCGGGTGAACCTCCTGATCGAACAGCTCCTGGATCTTTCCCGGCCGGCGAAGCTCAACCTGGCTTCTCTCAATATCCACGAGCTGCTGGACGACGTGCTCCTGCTGGAAAAGCAGACGGTTCAGGAGCGGCAGGTGGCGCTGAAGAAAAACTACGATCCGAGCCTGCCTCCCATCCGAGCGGACCGGGGACAACTCACTCAGGTCTTCCTCAATCTCATCAAGAACGCCCTCCAGGCGATGAACGGCCGGGGGCGCCTGACCATCACCACCAGGATAGAGACCGGGTTTCATATCCGGGAGCCCGGCAGGAGACGGGAAAATTTTATCTGGGTGGACGTGGAAGACGACGGGCCGGGGATTCGGGAGGAAGACCTGCCGCACATCTTCTCTCCCTTTTTTACCACCAAGAGCAGTGGCACAGGGCTGGGACTGGCGATATGCTACCGGATCATCAAGGAGCACGGCGGTCTCATCCGGGTTGAGAGCAGCGAGGGCAAGGGGGCCATGTTCAGCGTGTCCGTGCCTGTGGCGGGGCAAACATAATGGAGCAGGGAAAAATTCTGGTCGCCGAGGACGAGGAGTCGCTGCGCTGGGTTCTGAAAAAGGCCCTGGAAGACGAAGGCTATTGGGTTCAGATCGCGGCCACCGGCAAGCTCGCGCGGGAATATCTGGGCGGGACTCGCTTCGACGTCACCCTCATGGACATCAAGCTTCCGGACATCGACGGGCTGACGCTTCTCAAGGAAACCAGGGAAGCGGGAATCGATACCGCCATGATCCTCATGACGGCGCAGAATACCATGCGCAACGCCATCGAAGCGATGAAAAACGGCGCCTTTGACTATGTCACCAAGCCGTTCGACCTGGAGGAGATCCTCGTGCTGGTGCGCCGGGCGGTAGAAAGCCGCAAGCTGAGCCAGGACTTCCGGGCGCTCAAGGAGGAGGTCAAGAAGAGATTCGAGCCCGGAGTCAGCATGATCGGGCAAAGCCCGGCGATACAGAAAGTCTACAAGATCATCGGGCAGGTGGCACGGGCAAAGAGCTGGTTGCCAAGACGATCCATTATAACTCGCCGCGCTGGAACAAGCCTTTCATCGCAGTGCACTGCGCCGCGGTGCCGAGAGATCTTCTGGAGAGCGATCTGTTCGGCCACGAGAGGGGCTCGTTCACCGGAGCCCTCGAGCGCAGGATCGGCAAGTTCGAGCTGGCCGAGGAAGGCACCCTCTTTCTCGACGAGGTGGGTGACATCCCCCTGGACGTGCAGACAAAACTGCTGCGGGTGCTGCAGGAGCGGGAGTTCGGCCGCGTGGGAGGAAAGGAGATCCTCAAGGCGGACGTCCGGATCCTCGCCGCCACCAATCAGGACCTGGAAAAAGCTGTGAAGGAAAAACGCTTCCGCGAGGACCTTTACTTCCGCTTGAAGGTCATCCCGATTTACCTGCCGCCGTTGAGAGAGCGCCGGGGGGATATCCCCTTGCTGGTCGGCTATTTTGTCGACAAGATCAATCGCGAGATGGGAACGCAGATCTCGGGCGTCTCGCTCGAGGCGATGAAGCTCCTGGAGGAGCATACCTGGCAGGGCAATGTCCGGGAGCTCGAAAACACCCTGATCCGCGCCGCGGTCCTTTCGTCGGGGCCGATTCTTTTCCCGGGCGATTTCACCCTTCAGAGCAGGCAGGGCGACGGTCCGTCCGAGATCGACAGTCTCTCCCTGGAAGAGGTCATTCGCCACAAACTGGAGGACTATTTCGAGCGGACGAGGGGAGTCGACGTGGATAATCTGTACAATCTGGTGGTCGAGCGGGTGGAGCGCCCGTTAATCGAGCTGACGCTGAGAAAGACCCGGGGGAATCAGATCAAGGCGGCCCAAATCCTGGGCATCAACCGGAATACGCTGCGCAAGAAAATCGCCGATCTCCACATCAAGCTGAAAAAGGATGAGGAATAAGAAAACCCGCCCGCTCCCCTCGCCCCTCTACGCCATTTTCGATCCGAGCCTGGCCGGGGGGCGCCCGCCTTCTGCTATTTTACGCCAGTTCCTCGACGGAGGCGTCCGCATCATCCAGATGAGGGCCAAAGAAATGGCGGCCAAGGATTGCCTCCATCTGGCCCGTGAGGCGCGTGAGCTCTGCCATGCGGCCGGCTGCCTCTTTATCGTCAACGATCGGGTCGATATCGCGCTCGCGGTCGGGGCCGGCGGGGTGCATCTGGGCCAGGAGGACCTACCTTTATATATAGCCCGAAACCTGATGGGCAGAGATAAGATCATCGGGATCTCCACGCACGATCTGGCGCAGGCCCGAGAGGCCGAGCAAGGCGGGGCCGACTACATCGGCTTCGGGCCGATCTTCGGGACGACTACGAAGGATACCGGCTACTCGGCGCGCGGGCTGGCTATGCTCAAAGAGATCCGCCAGGCAGTTGGTATCCCCATCGTCGCCATCGGTGGAATTAATGAAGCGAATGTCGCTCAAGTCTGGCATGCCGGCGCCGACTCCGCCGCCATCATCAGCGATCTCATGGGGGCGGAGGATGTCGCGGGAAAAGTGAGAAGGACCTTGTCTCTTTACCCCTCCTCCGCCTCCTCGTAGGCGATCTCCTCGCGCGCGGTGAGGTCTTCGAAGCGGGTGTATTCCTTGAAGAAGGCGAGCTCCCTGGTGCCGATCGGGCCGTTTCTCTGCTTGGCCACGATGATCTCGGCCACGTTGGGGTTGTCGGTGTTCTCGTTGTAAACCACCTCCCGATAGACGAAAGCGATAACGTCGGCATCCTGCTCGATGGCGCCTGATTCACGCAGATCCGCGAGCATCGGCTTGGGCGGCTTGCGGCTCTCAACCTGGCGATTGAGCTGGGAAATGCCGATAACCGGGACATTCAGCTCCTTGGCCAATGCCTTCAGCGAACGGGATATTTCGGAAATTTCCTGCTCGCGGTTCCCCGCGTTCCCCATCCCGCGCATCAACTGGAGATAATCCACCACGATCAAACCCACTCTTTTCTCCCGGTCGCGCACCAAACGGCGCGCCTTGGCCCGCAGCTCCAAGACCGAAATGGCGGGCGTATCATCTATATATATAAGCGCCTCCGCCAATTTCCCCGCCGCCATCACCAGCTTGGGAAAATCGCGCTCGCCGAGATATCCCGCCCGGACCTTGGAGTTGTCCACCCGGGCTTCGGAGCACAGCATCCTCAGCACCAGTTGCTCTTTGGCCATCTCCAGGGAAAAGACCGCCACGCCGATCCCCGCATTCAAGGCCGCGTTGGTGGCAACGTTGAGACAAAAAGCGGTCTTGCCCATGCTTGGACGCCCGGCTACTATGATCAGGTCCGAAGGCTGGAGGCCGGCAGTCAGCTCGTCCAGATCTTTGAATCCGGTCGGCACTCCGGTAACCATCTCCTTACGCTCATAGAGCCGCTCCACCGTCTTGATGGAGTCCTTGATGATATCCCCCACCATGACGAAGGCGGACTTGATCTTCTTTTCCGAGATGTCGAAGATCACCTTCTCCGCCGTGTCGAGAAACTCATCCACGTTGCCATGCTCTTCGAATCCCCGGGAGGCGATATCCGTGGCCGCGCTGATCAGGTGGCGCAGGATCGCCTTTTCCCTCACGATGCGGGCGTAGTAGCCGATGTTGGCCGCGGTCGGGACCAGATCCGCGAGCGAGGCCAGGTAAGAGGTCCCGCCGACCGCCTCCAGCTCGCCTCTGGCCTTCAAGGAGTCGCTGAGCGTAATGAGATCGGCCGGCTCGTTGCGGTCGGAGAGCTCGATCATGACGCGGAAGATCTTCCGGTGGGATTCCCGATAAAAGTCTTCGGGCGTGAGGAGCTCGAGCACGCGATTGATCGCCTCGTTCTCGAGCAGGATGCCGCCCAGGACCGACGCCTCGGCCTCAAGGTTTTGGGGGGGGACCTTGCGGAGGTTATCGTCCAGGTTCGCCATAAATCAGTTTTCAGTCTTGAGGTGTGAGTTCTTCGAGCTTAACACTCGCTACTCAAAACTTTAAGCTTAATTTTTAAAAAAGCAAGAAAAATTTACGCCAGTTTGAAAATTCTTCATGGTTCGAGAGCCCCACCATGACCCTGAGTTTATCGAATGGGTAAGAAGAGAGCTGGCTTTGGACGGACTTCAGCCCAACTCGCGCGCCAAAAAATCCGCCACCAGCGGCCATGACAGCTCGGCGGCGCGGGGATGGTAACCGAGAGCTCCCGGATCGACGTAGCCGTGGCCGCCGAAGGGAAAGTAGTGCCACTCGAGCGTCTGCCCGTTGGCGTGAAAGGCGGACCACATCCGCTCCTGGATCGGAATCTTGGTCACGATGTCGTCGGCGCCGTAAAGCACGATGGAAGGACAGCAAATCACCTTCGTCGCCTCCCACGGCGGGCGCGGCCGCATCTCCGTGATCGGCTCATCCCGGACCGTCGGGTAGTAGCCGACAAAGGCGCGCACCAGCGGAGTGGCCGCGACGAAGTGGATGCCGATCCTCCCGCCCATGCAGTAGCCGCCCACGGCCACCCGCTCGGGGTCCACATCGGACCGCGACCGGAGATAGCGCCACCCTTCGCCGATCACGCGGACGAAATCGGCGTCCGAGGTCTTCGCCTGGATCTCCCGGCCTAAATGGATGTGGGTCGGAGCCGGGTGGCCGAGCTGCTCGTAGAGGTTCGGCGCGACGGTCGTGTAGCCGAGCTTGGCGAATTTGAGCGCTTCGATCTTCATGTAGTCGGTGAGGCCGGAAACCGGATGGATCAAGAGCAATGCGGGCCCGCGCCCCTGGCGCTCCGGACCGGCAAGATATCCCGCAACCGAGTCCTGTTCGATAGTCAGCCGCCGCTCGATAATCTTCATGGATCAGATCAAGGGTTGAAGGGATTACACGTCCTTTTCCAGCCGCTCCGCCAGCCCGCGCTGCTGCCTCTTCAAGCGCTCCGGCAGGCGGTCGCCGAACTGGCCGAAGAATCGCTCGATGTCCGGGACCTCCGCCTTCCAGGCTTCCCGGTCGAACTTCAGCAACTCGCGAATATTTTCCGCCGGGAGGCTCAAGCCCTTAAGGTCCAAGTCTCCCTCGCCGGGCAGGTAACCGATCGGCGTCTTTTTCGCCCCGGCCTTGCCCTCGAGCCGCTCGCACATCCATTTGAGCACCCGGCTGTTCTCGCCGAAGCCGGGCCACAGCCATTTGCCCTCCGGACTCTTGCGAAACCAGTTCACGTAGAAGATGCGCGGGGCCTTGCCGCCGAGCTTGTCCCCCATATGAAACCAGTGCGAGAAATAATCCGCCATGTTGTAGCCGCAAAAAGGAGTCATGGCAAAGGGATCCCGTCTGAGCACGCCGACCTTGCCGATGACGGCCGCGGTGGTTTCGGAAGCGGCCGTGGCGCCGAGAAAGACCCCGTGATCCCAGTCGAAGGCCTCGG
>JACPDC010000391.1 GCA_016184235.1 Deltaproteobacteria bacterium
ATACTGCTCGGCTTTGAGGAAGGAAAGCCTTCCCTCAGCGAGCGCGAGCATGAGTACGGGAAGATCGTCGCCTTCGCCACCGCCATCGCCTTGAGCCAAGCCAGGAGGGAGGAGCGGCTGGAGCGCCACGTTCGAGGGATCACCGCCCAGCACGAGATCAACCTGGCCGTTACCTCCACACTGGAGCTGCCCGCTGTCTTGGAGATCCTGGTAGAAAAAATGGAGCCCCTCTTGCCGTGCGCGGGGGTGACGGCGGTGAGAACCATCAACCGGGAAACCGGCGAATTGGAGGCGGCGGCCTTTCGCAATATCACGCCGGAGGATTGGAAAAAAGAAATCCCCGAGGGCGGGCGCGGGCTCAGCAGGGCCGTTCTGGAAAATAAGGGACCGGTGGTCGTGGAAAACGCGCTGCGAGATCCGCGCACAAGATATCCGGAATTTTTCCGCAAGAACGGGCTGGTCTCCTATCTCGGGGTGCCGCTGGTCGCCAAGGGAGAGGTGTTGGGAGACATCTCTATCTTTACCAAGGAGCAGCACCTGTTTACCGGCGAGGAGATCAAGTCCTTTTCCACGCTCGCGGGCCAGGCGGCCGTGGCGATCCATAATGCCCAGCTTTTCGAAGACATCAAACATCAGGCGGCGGAGCTGGAGCGGGCGAACAGCGTGAAAACGGAGTTTCTCAGCGTGATGTCGCACGAGCTTCGCACCCCGCTCAACGTGGTCATGGGTTACACGGGGATGGTCCAGGACAAGATGCTGGGGGAGATCAATGAGGAGCAGGAAAAGGTCCTGGGAAAAGTGATCAGACACTCCGGCGATCTCCTCGGCATGATCACCAGCATATTGGACGTGACCACGCTCGAGGCCCAGATGATCAGGCTGGATAGGGAGGAGTTCAAAATCAGCGAGGTCCTGGACGAGCTCAGACTTATCTATGACGTTCCCTTGAACAAGGATCTGACCCTGATCTGGGACTATCCTGCGGAGCTGCCTACTCTCAGGACCGATCGCGGCAAGTTCCGGCACATTCTGAGAAATCTCCTCAATAACGCCGTCAAGTTTACTGAGAACGGAAGCGTGACGGTCTCCGCTTGGTCTTACCCTGCCACCAGGACCGTGGAAATCAAGGTGGCCGATACCGGGGTCGGCATTCCCGGACAGGCCATTCCCGTGATATTCGACAGGTTCCGCCAGGTAGACAGCTCAGAGACCAGGACCTACGGCGGCGTGGGGCTGGGGCTCTACATCGTGAAAAGATTTACCGAGCTTCTCGGCGGCAAGATCACGGTAGAGAGCCGGGTGGGCTTCCCTGAACCGCGAGCCTGGCCTCCTCCTCGAGCTCCTCGTCCCAATCTCCCAGGGAGTAGCCGTACCACGGCGGTTTGGGGGAGAGCGGCGCCAGGCCCAGCTCCTCCCAGATAGCCTTCGCTCGTTCCATGTACTCCCGCTTCGGCAGAGAGACCGGCGGGAAAGGCTGGCGCAGGATCGCGTTGATGAGCAGCGCCGATTCGTCCGCCGCGCGCGTCTCCGCGGGCTGATCCTCCCGGTTGAAAGGCGGACCGTGCCAGCGCTCCCGGCCTTTCAGGATCTGCACGTCCCGGTGCGGCGTCGAGCGAAAAGTTATGGCCCACATCACCATATCCATATCCCACGGGTCGATGTCTTCGTCCACGGCAACGAGGAATTTCCCGACGCCGGGGTGAAAGGCCGCCGCCGCCGTGAGCGCCCGCCAGCTCTCGGCCTCGGCCGGCTTCTTCATTTGAATCACAACGACGTTGCGGAGATTGGTCAGCGGCTCATGCATCGCGACCTTGAGAACGCTTTTGATGCCCAAGTCCTTTTTCAAGAAGCTCAGGAACAACGGCTCGTAGCCCACCCTCTTGATGATGCTCGACTCGCTCGGAGTCACCTGGCTGGTCCAGGACACCAGGATCGGATTCCTCTTGCGCGTGATGCAGGAGATCTCGAGATACGGGCTCAACATGCGCGGGTGCATGTAGCCGTGCGATTCGCCGAAGGGACCCTCGGGCTCGACAAATTCGGTGGAGAGGCGCCCCTCGATGACGATTTCTGCGTCCGCCGGCACTTCCAGGTCCACGGTCTGGCACTTGACCAGCCGGATAGGCTCGCCGGCGAGCCCCCCGGCGACCGCGAGTTCGTCTACTCCATAGGGGACCTTTTGCACGGCGGCGTACGAGACCACGGGCGGGGGGCCGACGACGATCGCCGCCTCCAGCGGCATCTTGCGCTCCTTGCACTGGTTCCAGTGATTCAGAATGTGCTGTCCGGGGCTGCAAAAGATCCCGACGCGGTCTTTGGCTTTGACGTGGCCGCGATAATTTCCCATGTTGCGGATGCCCGTCTGGGGATCTTTGGTCACCCAATGGCCGGCGGTGATGAACGGCGCGCCGTCGAAGCCGGGGGTGGAGATAGGAATCGGAAACTGCAGCACCCCTTCTCCCCGCTCGAGCTCCTCTCCCTTCTGGATCACCTCCTGCACCGCGCCGCTTTTTACCAGGACCGGCGCTATCGCGTTGCGGAAGGCGTGCTCCCATTTCGCCGCGATCTCTTCCGGACGGCAGTTGATGCCGACCGCGCAGATATACTTGGAGCCCGCCATGATCCCGACGCCCACGGGGATGTCGTAACGCCGCCCGCTGACGTCGGTGACCTTCTCGAAGAGAAAGCCGCGCCAGTCTTTCTCAGGGAGCCCGCCGCGATACTGCCAGCGGACCAGAGGGTGCATCTCCGTGTCCTTGTTGATCTCGCGGCGCACCCGGACCAGCAGCCCCGCCCGCTCGAGCGCTTCGATGTGATCGCGCAGATCCGCATAACCGCGCTCGGCTCTTTTTACCCTCTGTGGACTTTTTGCCATTTCTGCTCTCCCTGTGAACCTTTTGTATAGGTCAGAGATAGCCCCTTTGTCCAGTGGAAAACTCGTGAGGGGACTTACCTCACTCTCCGAGAACAATAGGGGCTGCTCGGGGACCCGGTTCGCTCCCCGAAAGCAATAGTGTAGTGGTTAATCCGAATCTCCACGTCTGGTGCTTTCGGGTCGCTCGCCAGGCCCCCTCGCATTACGGACCGACCGAGGGGAGCGCGAATGAGGCTGCGGACGTCCGACTGGAAAGCTTCGGTTTAAGCAGAGGTCTATCGGCCGCAGCCGAGAGCGCGTTCCCCGAGG
>JACPDC010000365.1 GCA_016184235.1 Deltaproteobacteria bacterium
GCTGGTAACATCTGCGGCGGCCTTCTGCGCGAGTCCGGCTTCGAGTTTCTTGCCTAAGAGCTGCTTCTCCACTGCCTCGGCGCGGTAGACCTTATCGCCCACGCCGGTGACGCCGATGCGGATCTCCCGGCAGGCTCCGGCAGAGTCCAGCTGGAGACAGACGGCGATGCCGACCACGGCGAAGCCGGAGGCCCGCTGCGCCGCCTTGAGATAGGCGGTTTTGCTCTGCTCGAGCATCGGGATCGTGATCTCGGCGAGAATCTCATCCGGCTCCAGCGCGCTCATGAGCAGGCCGAGGAAAAAGTCTTCGGCCTTGATCGTCCGTTCCCCCCTGGGGCCGATCGCCTTTATCTCCGCGCCCAAGGCGAGGATCGCCGCCGGCATGTCCCCGGCCGGATCCGCATGGGCGAGGCTGCCGCCCAGAGTTCCCTGGCTGCGCACTTGAACGTCCCCGACTGCCGAGGCCGTCTGGGGGAGTAAGGGGCAACGCCTGAGCAGCAGGGGAGACTCCTCTATCTCGGCGTAAGTGGTCATGGCGCCGATGGCGATGGACTGGTCTTGCTCGCGGATAAAGCTGAGATCGGGGATCCGGCTCAGATCGATCAAGTGCGCGGGTTTGGCGAGCCTCAATTTCATGAGCGGGACCAGGCTCTGGCCGCCGGCGAGGATTTTTGCGTCCTCGCGCGACCGCAGCAGATCGATCGCCTCTTTCAATGTAGCAGGCGAATGGTATTCAAAGGATCCCGGTATCATCCTTCCGTTTTCCTCTTTCCGCTTTCATGTTTTCGTATCAGCTTCCAGACCGCCTCGGGCGACAATGGCAGCTCGCGCACTTTGACGCCCAGCGGTCTGAGCGCGTCCTCCACGGCGCTCGCGATGGCCGCGGGAGAGGGAATCGCCGCTCCCTCGCCGGCCGCCTTTTGTCCGAGAACGGTAAAAGGAGAGGGCGCCGGACGGTGCTCCGCCTCGATCCGCGGAGTCTCCATGGTGGAGGATTTGCCGTAATCCGTGAGCGTGAGGGTCAAGAGCTGGCCGTCCGAATTGTAGACGAATCCCTCGCCCAGGGCGACGGAGATGCCGTGCGCGGCGGAGCCGTAAATCTGTCCGTTGACCACGTCGGGGTTGATGACCGTGCCGTTGTCGCCCACGATCAGGTATCGCAGCACGTGCACCTTCCCGGTATCCTTTTCCACTTCAACCACGGCCACGTGGACGCCCGCCGAAAAGGTAAACTGGGCCCGCACCAGCCCTTCGGGGCCGGGGACGAGATTAGGCTCCCCGTGGGGGAACGTATAATAAAAGGTAGCCTGCAGCCCGGCCTCGAACCCTTTCGGCATCATCGCCTGGTTGCCGTAGGCGATCTTTCCCAGTTCGGCGAAGGTGATTTTCTTGATCGGCGAGCCCGCGGCCTGGACCACGCCGCCCTCGATGGTGAGTTCCTGCGGCTTTGCGTTGAGGACGTGGGCCGCGAGGGCGAGAACCTTCTCCCGGAGCCTCGTGGCGGCGCCATGCACGGCGCCGATATCGTAAAGATGAAAATTGTTGCCGCTGTTGGCGGCGGCTACGCCCCAGGGGGCGAGGTCGCTGTCGAAGGGCGTGCTGGTGCTGATCTGCTCCGGGTCGATGCCGAGGATGTCCGCCGCCACCTGGGCCGTGGTGGTCTCGTGCGACTGGCCGCAGTTGGGCGAGCCCAGAAACAGCGTCAGCGTCCCGTTTTTCTCCAACTTGATGGTGGCGCCGTTGACCCCGCCCGAGCCCGGGCTCTCCTTCATCTCCGGAAAGATCGCCATGTCCCGCGCGGCGTTTCTACCGCCGGGCTCAACGCCGATGACAACGCCGATCCCCAGCAGGCGGCCCCGCTCGCGCTCCCGCTTCTGCTCCTCTCTTAACTTGTCGTACTCGATCTTCTCGAGCGCGCGCTTGAGCAGGCCGGGGTAATCCCCGCTATCGTAGACGTTGCCGCTGGGGGTGGTGTAGGGCATCTCGCCGGGCTGGACGAGATTGGTAAAGCGCACCTCGACGGGACTCAAGCTCAGCTCCTCGGCGATGCGGTCCATAATCCGCTCCCAGATGAAGCACATGCCGGGCTTGCCGATGCCGCGATTTGGGATCACCGGACACTTGTTGGTGACCACTGAGTGGCCTTCGAGAAAGATGTTCTTGACCTTGTACGTGTTCGAGAGGTTGTTGAGCTTGTTGGTGAAGTGGATGGTCAGCGTGCTGATCGATCCGCCGACGTCGTCGATCTCCTTGAATTTAAGCCCCAGCACTGTGCCGTCCTTCTTGACCGCCGCCTCTACGTCGAACTCCTGGCCGCAGGAGTGGCCCGCCGCCATCATGTGCTCGCTCCTGTCCTCGATCCACTTCACCGGCCGCCCGCTCTCCATCGCCAGGAGGCTGACCAGGACCACGTACTTCCGTATGAGGTGGATCTTCTGGCCGAAGCCGCCGCCGATGTCGGGAATGATCACCCTGACATCTTCCAGCCCGAGCGCCTCTCTAAGGGCATCGTAGATGACCTCGGGCACCTGGGCGTTTACCCAGGCGGTCAGCTTCCGGCTCGCGGCGTCGAAGGAGGCGATGCACGCCAGGGGCTCCAGGGGCGTGGAGCTGTAGCGGTGAATCTTAAGGTTTTCTTTAACTATCCTGTCGGCCTGCTTGAAGGCCCCTTCGATATCGCCGTAGCGGAGCGAGCCCTTCCAGGCGAGATTCGAGCCCAGCTCGTCGAAGAGCAGGGCGCTTGAAGGGCGCACCGCTTCCGCGGTATCGACCACCGCCGGAAGCGGATCGTATTCGACGCCGATCAGCTCGAGGGCGTCCTCGGCGGCGCCCCGGCTTCGGGCGGCGAGCGCGCCGATCGGCTCGCCGACATAGCGCGCCTTATCTATCGCCGTGGCATATTCCGGGATCGTTTTTTTCAGCCCGGCGGCGTATCGGCCCGGCTTGAAGGGGCGGCTCTTCTGTTGGATCTCGGCGGGGGTGATGACGGCGAACACTCCCGGAGTTTGGCGGGCCGCCGTGGCATCGACTTTGACGATGCGGGCATGGGCGTGGGGGCTGCGCAAAATCACCGCGTGGAGCATTCCCGGCAAGGTGAAGTCGTCCGTGAAATGTCCTCGACCGGTGACATGTCGCGGACCCTCCTTGCTGCGCGCCGTCCTGCCTATGTACTTCCTGTCCACCATCTCATTAGTTATTGGTTATTCGTCTACTGGTTACTCGAATAACGAATATACGATTAACGATTAACTTTCTTTGCCGCTTCTTTGACCGCCTCGACGATCTGCATGTAGCCGGTGCACATGCAGAGGTTGCCGCCCAGCCCCTTGCGGATCTCCTCTTCAGTCGGATCGGGATTTCTGCCGAGGAGATAGTGGGCCGCCAGCACCATGCCCGGCGTGCAGTAGCCGCACTGCAGCCCGTAGCCTTGGACAAAGGCCTCCTGAATAGGATGAAGCTTGCCGTCGTCCGCCAGCCCCTCGATAGTCACGATCTCTCTGTTATCCGTCTGGGCCGCGAAGAGGAGGCAGGATTTCACGAGCTTGCCGTCGAGGAGAATGGTGCAGGCGCCGCATTCTCCGATGACGCATCCGACATGGGTTCCCGTGAGACCGATGGTCTCGCGCAGAAAAAAAGAGAGGAGCTGGCGCGGCTCCACCTCCTCCTCGTAGACGCGGCCGTTGATTTTAACGCGGATGTTCTGCTTCACGGAAGGGCACAACCCATGAGCTCAAGTGAATCGGAGCATATCTTTTGTGTCGCGGAGTGTCAACGTCATCGCTGCGGCGATTTCCCAAGAGTAAGAAATTATTTTAGCTTTTTTATTACATTTGGGATAAGAGAAGAGGGGCGGCGCAGTGGAGAGATGTTCTTTGCTCCCTGGCACATAAATTGCGGTTACCGAGGCGTACTTGTGGGGGTACGGATGATGGCATGTAAAACTAAACTCCACGCGGCTCTTTTTTTTGGCTTTCTTTCTCTGCTCTCGGCTCCATTGACTCTTCGGGCGCAGCCTTCAGCCGTGCGGCTGCACGTCGCCTACGTAGCGATCAGCGGCACGCAAGCGGCGCTTTGGATGGGCCAGGAGGGCGGGCTTTTTCGTAAATACGGACTGGACGTGAGTCTCGTCTATATCGCCGGGGCCGCCCAGGTCATCCAGACGATGCTGGCAGGCGACATTCAGATCGCGGCGGCCGCGCCGAGCGGCGTGGTGAGCGTCGTGCTCGGCGGGGGAGACCTGGTGACTTTGGCCGGGATGGTTAATATCCCGGCATTTTATCTGGCGGTTCGTCCGGAGATTAATTCCATTCAGGATCTCAAGGGACGTCCGGTGGGAGTGACCCGTTTCGGCGCCTCTACCGATTTCACCATGCGCTACCTGTTGCGCCGGGCGGGGCTGGAGCCTCAGAAGGATGTTCCGATTCTGCAGATGGGCGGGCAGCCGGAGATGGCGGTCGGACTGGAGACCGGGCGGATATTTGCCGCCACCGCGGTTCCTCCGGCGTTGGTGCGGATGGAGAGGGCCGGGGCCAAGGTGCTGGTAACGCCGCGCTCGATCGGATTTCGCTTTCCTCACGTCGGCGTCGTGGTGCGCAAGTCCTTTTTGACCGCGCAGCGCGAAACGGTTAAAAATTTCCTCAGGGGTTACGGCGAGGGAGTGGCTCTCCTTTACCGGGACAAAGAGCGGAGCAAAAAGGGCATCGGCCGCTATATCCGCTCGGAAGACGCCGGCGTCCTGGAGGCGACCTGGCAGTATGCCGTGGATACTATAGAGCGCGTTCCCTATCCGGATCCCGAAGGGTTCAAGGTCGTTCTTGAGGAGCTCGCCCGCACCCGCCCGGAAACCGCCAAAGCGAAGCCCGAACAGTTCATCGACGACAGTCTGATTCGGGAGCTTGAAGCCGAAGGCTTTTTCAAGAAGTTATCTCGCTGAATAAATTTGTTAGGGGGGTCAAAATGAAAACTGCAGCTGACTTGGTAGTGCAGGTGCTGGCGGATGCCGGGGTAAAGTATGTCTTCGGCATCAGCGGCGATTCGGTTTTGGCGCTGATCGACGCCATCGGTCGGACTCCGGGCATCACTTACATGCCCGTGCTCCACGAGCAGGTCGGCACCGGCATGGCCGACGGTTACACCCGGGTCACGGGCGATCCGGGCGTGGTGCTGGGCCACATGGGGCCGGGGGTTTGCAACCTGGTGATCGGTCTGGCGGCGGCTTACCGGGATTCGTCTCCCATTATCGCGCTCACCGGCGTGCGTGAAGGGAAAAAAATCGGGCGCGATGCCTGGCACGAGATCGATCAACTCGGCATCCTGCGTCCCATCACCAAGTGGGGGGTGAGAATCACCTCGGCGGACAGCGCCGCGCGCGTCACGCGCACGGCCCTTACTCTGGCGCTGGGCGGAAGGCCCGGGCCGGTCCATATCGAGCTGCCCAAAGACATCGCCAGGGTCGAGTCCAGCGCGGAGAGCGGCTCGCCTCTCAGCTTCGCGGCGATCCGGGAGGCGGCGCGGGTCGGGCCCAATCCGGCGCTCGTATCCAGGGCGCTCGATATGCTGCTCTCAGCCAGGCGGCCGCTGATTCTTGCCGGCGGCGGCGTCCATCGATCGGGCGCCAGCGCGGCTCTGCTCGCCTTTGCCGAAGCGGTCGCCGTGCCGGTGGCCACCAGCAGCAGCGGCCGGGGAGCGATCCCCGAGGATCACCCGCTTTGCGCGGGGCCCGTCGGCCAGTACGGAACGCCGTTCGGCAGCGAGCAGCTGAAGCAGGCGGATGTGCTGCTCGCCGTAGGCTGCCGCTTTTCGGACGTGGCGACCCGCGACTGGAGCCTGGTCTCGGCGGGGACAAAGATCGTCCACGTGGACATCGATCCCAAGGAGTTGGGGCGACAGTACGAGGAGGCTCTTTCTATGGTTGCTGATGCCAAGCTTTTCTTTGACGCGGCGCTCGTGGAGGCAGGAAAGCACGGCAAGGGCAGGAAGGGATCGTTGGAGTCCGATCCGCGGGTGGCCGAGTTGATCAAGGGGCGAGAGGCCGAGCTCAAGGCCTTCTTCGATCCTTCCGCGAGTGCCAATGTGCCGGGAAGGCCCCAGCTGTGGGTGAAGGAGATTGCCGGCGTGCTCAAGCGCGACGCCATCGTCACCGTCGGCGCGGGCCTGTACGCCCGCTTCGCGGGCAGGGTGCCTGCCTTCATGCCCGGGAGCTATCTCAAGTCGCTCGGCCTGGGAGCGCTCGGCTGGGCCTTTCCCGCCGCGCTCGGCGCCAAGCTGGGACAGCCGTCGCGCCAGGTAGTGTGCATGCTGGGAGATGGCGATTTTCTCACGGTGATCCAGGATCTCTTGACTGCCGTGCGCGAGAAGATCCCGGTGGCCGTAGTGGTATTCAACGACAATGGTTACGGGTCGATCCGCGAGCTGCAGAAGCGGGAATTCGGCGGGCGGGTCGTGGGGTCGGATTACCCGACGCCGGCGTTTGATGAGCTGGCTCGAGTGATGGGCGCCCTGGGCCTTCGCGCCGGCAGGCCGGAGGAGGTCGGGCCGGGCCTGGGCAAGATCCTTGAAAGCGGCAAGCCGGGCGTGCTAGAGATTCCCATCAGCCCTCAGGGCCTTTAATCGGGGGCGGTTAAGATGGACTATTTCGAGCCAAAGACTCTCCGGGAGGCGGTTTCGCTGCTGGCGCGCTACGGCGAGAAAGCCAAAGTCATAGCCGGCGGCACGGACGTGCTCGTGGACATGAAGTTCAAGGAGGAGCCTCTGTGCCTGGTCAATATCAAGCGCATTCCCGGCATGAGCTATATCCGGGAGGAAAAGGGCTCCTTGCGCATCGGCGCGCTCACGCCGATTCGCGAGATCGAGACCAGCTCGGTCGTGCGGCAGAAACTGCCGCTGCTTTGGGAATCCGCGCATCAGTTCGCCTCGCTCCAGATCCGCAATACCGCGACCATCGGGGGCAACGTCTGCAGGGCCTCGCCGTCCGGAGAGACTCTGGCGCCGCTGCTGGTCCTGGAGGCGAGCGCCGTTGCGAGATTTTCCAAAGGAGAAAAGAAGCTGCCGTTTACCGAGTTGTTTCTCGGTCCGGGCAAGACCCTGCTGGGCGCGAAAGGGCTGCTCAGAGAGATCGAGGTGCCGCTGCCGTCCAAGGAAAGCCGCGGCGCCTATCTCAAGCACGCGGTGAGGGGGGCCATGGACATCGCGATGGTGGGCGTGGCGGTGCTCGTGACCCCCGACGGCGGCGGCAAAAAAGCCCGGGATGTGCGCATAGGATTGGGCGCCGTCGCGCCGACCCCGATCCGGGCGAAGCGCGCCGAAAAGGCATTGCGCGGCAAGGCCATGGCGCGCGCCCTGGTCGAAGAGGCGGCGCGGATCGCGGCCTCCGAGTCGAGCCCGATCAGCGATCAGCGCAGCAGCGCCGAATATCGCAGGTGGATCGTGGAAACGCTGACGCGGCGCGGCCTGGAACAGAGCTGGAGGGCGGTCACCGGCAAGGAGATCGACGGATGAGCTTGAATATTCGCCTGGTGGTGAACGGGACGCGCCATCGCGCCAAGATAGAACCGTCTCTCTCCCTGCTCGATTTCCTCCGCGACACGCTCGGCTACAAGGGCGCCAAGATCTGCTGCAACACCGGCGAGTGCGGCGCCTGCACGGTTCTGTTCAACGGCAAGCCGGTGAATTCCTGCGTGGTGCTTGCCGCCGACGCCGCCGGCGCCGAGATCGTCACCGTGGAGGGTCTCGCGGAAGGAGGCAGGCTCCACCCGGTCCAGCAGGCGTTCATCGATACCGCCGCGGTGCAATGCGGCTACTGCATACCGGGATTCATCATATCCGTGAAAGCGCTGCTTGACCGCACCAAGAATCCGACTCCGGAGGAGATCGAAGAGGCGGTCTCCGGCAACATCTGCCGCTGCACGGGTTACACGAAGATCATCGATGCCATTCAGATCGCCGCCCGGCAGCTGCAAGGTTCGACCGGGCTCACCTCAAAAGCGAGGAGCTGAAGTCATGGCAAAACCTGAGTACAGCGTGCTGGGCACAAGCATTCCCAGAATGGGTGGAGTCGAGCGGGTCACCGGGGCGGGCATTTATGGCGTCGATCTCGTGCTGCAAGACGCGCTCCCTGGCGGCATTCTCAGGAGCCAGCACGCGCACGCCAAGATCGTCAGCATCGACACCAGCGAAGCGAAATCGATTCCGGGCGTGCGCGCAGTCGTGACCGCGGCCGACGCGCCGGACGTGCGCTACGGCCGCACCACCATCGATCTCGTCAAGCAAGCGCTCAAGAAAATCAAAGTCGTCTACGAGCCTCTGCCGGTGCTTCTCGATCCGGAAGAGGCGATGAAGCCGAGCGCCCCGACCTTGCACGACGACATGCCGCTGCCAAAGAATTTACCCGCGGATGCGAAGGTGAAAAATGTTTGCAGCTACACCGTTGTTCACATGGGCGATCCGGACAAAGCCATGGCGGAAGCCGACCTCGTGGTCGACGAAGTCTACGAGACTAAGATGATCCATCCGCAATATCTCGAGCCGCGCATCGCTGCAGCCCGGCTGGAACAGAATGGGCGGCTGACGGTCTGGGCCAACGCGCAAGCGCCCTTCGCCGTGCGCACCGACGTAGCGAAGCTGCTGGCGCTGCCCTTGAGCAAAGTCCGCATCTTGAGCACGGATCTCGGCGGCGGCTTCGGCGGCAAGGCGAGCGGCATCACCTCCGGCGCGGCCATTGAGCCGATCTGCGCCTTGCTGGCGCTCGAAGCCAAACGGACGGTGATGATCGTCTTGGACAAGGCGGAGGAAACCATCTCGACCACCATCCGCTCGGGCGCGAAAATGTACATTAAAACCGGCGTGAAGAAAGACGGCACTATCGTCGCCCGCACGGGCAAAGTGGTCTATGATGCCGGCGCCTACTCCGGTTTTGGCGCCATGGCCGGCGCCCGCTGCACGAACATGCTCGGCGGCTGGTACTTGACGCCCAATGTCCACATCGACGGCTACGTGGTTTACACCAATAAGCAGGTCTGCGGCCCGGTGCGCGGTCCCGGCGGGCCCCAGGCGGCTTTCGCCGTAGAGTCGCACATGGATTCGATCGCCGCGAAGCTCGGCATGGACCCGGCGGAGTTCCGCCTGAAGAATATGCCTGAAGCCGGCGATAGGATCGTCGGCGTTCCCAAGCTGCGCGATGTTTCGCTGGGTGAGACTATCCGCATCGCGAAGGAGAAAATCGGCTGGGGCAAGAAGCTAAAAAAGAACCAGGGCATCGGAATAGCCACCGGCTCGTGGATCGAAAGCGCCGGTCCCGGCGGAGGCGCCATGGTCAAAGTCAACGAAGATGGGTCGGCGACGGTCCACATCGGCAAGATCGATATGGGCACGATCCCCGGGTTTGGCATTCCGCTCATTGTCGCCGAATAGCTGGGGGTGCCGGTGAGCGATGTCATGGTGGTGAATGTCGATACCGACGCCAGCCCGTGGGATGCGGGCACGGTCGGAAGCCGCGGAATCATAGTCTCCGGCACCGCGACGCGGCTCGCCGCCATCGACGCGCGCAACCAGCTTTTCAGATTGGCTGCAAACCAGCTTGAAGCCAGCCCCGACGATCTGGAGATCAAGGACAAACAGATCCGCGTCAAAGGGACGCCGTCCAAGTCGGTCCCGCTCGCGACCGTCGCCACCGCCGCGCACACCGCGATCGGCGAAGTGATCGGGCGCGGCTACTGCGATAATAAGGCCATGGAGGCCGAGGAAAAAGCCCGCGGCAGCTCGCAGCCGTTCACGGCGCACGCGTGTATCGTCGAAGTTGATCCCGATACCGGCAACGTGAAAATTCTAAGATATGTCGCCGTGCACGACATCGGCTTTCCCATCCACCCCGCAGCCGTCGAGGGCCAGATCGAAGGCGCCGCAGCGATGAGCATCGGCCAGGCGCTCTGTGAACAGGTGGTCTTCGACGACAAAGGCAAGACCCTGAATCCGACGTTCGTTGATTACTTGATGCCCACCTGGAACATGATTCCCAGGATCGAGACGGTGCTGGTCAAGGGTTATCCCGGCTCCGGCCCCTACGGCGCCAAAGGCGCCGGCGAAATCGCCTGCGTTCCCGTGTTGGCCTGCATCGCCAACGCGATCTACAAGGCGGTCGGAGTAAGAGTTACGAAACTCCCCCTCAGCCCGGAAAATGTCTTGAGGGCGATCAGGGAGCAGAAAAAACCCGCCTCGTAAGGCGACGCCTTGCTCCCGCTGCAAGGAATAACCGTCGTTTCACTGGAACAAGCCGTCTCGGCGCCGTTCACCACGCGGCAGCTTGCCGACCTCGGCGCGCGCGTGATCAAGATCGAGCGTCCTCAAGCAGGGGACTTCGCGCGCGCCTATGACGGGACGGTCCTGGGGCAGTCGTCCCACTTCGTGTGGCTGAACCGCTCCAAGGAAAGCTTCACGCTGGACGTGAAGCACCCGGCGGCGAAGGAGATCTTTGACAGGCTGCTGGCCGGGGCCGACGTCTTCGTGCAAAACCTCGTTCCGGGCGCCGTGTTGCGGCTCGGGTTGTCCTCCGAATCACTGCTGGCCAAATACCCCCGCATCATCGTCTGCAACATCTCGGGCTACGGAGCTGACGGCCCCTACAGCCGGAAGAAGGCCTACGACCTGTTGATCCAATGCGAGTCGGGTGTCATGTCCGTGACCGGCACCGCCGAGACGCCCAGCAAGGCCGGCATCTCGATCGCGGACATCGCCGCCGGCATGTATGGTTATTCCGGTATCCTCACCGGCCTCTACCAGCGCGAGCGCACCGGCAAAGGCACTGCCTTCGAGGTCTCCATGTTCGAGGCGCTGGGCGAGTGGATGGGCTACCCCGCTTATTTTACCAACTACGGCGGCGCCCCGCCGCCGCGTACCGGCGCCGCCCACGCCACCATTCACCCCTACGGCCCGTTCCCGGCGGGGGACGGCAAGAGCCTGTTTTTCGGCGTCCAGAACGAGCGCGAGTGGAAAGACTTCTGCGCCGTCGTGCTCGAGCAACCAGAGCTGGCTAGCGACCCCCGCTTCAGCAGCAACAGCCGGCGCGATGCCCATCGGCGGGAGCTCGCCGACATCATCATCGGCGCGTTCTCGCGGCTGAGCGCCGCTGAGGTCGTGGAGCGTCTGGAGCGGGCGCAGATCGCCAACGCGCGTCTCAACACCATGGAAGAATTCTGGGAGCACGAGCAACTCAAGGCGCGCAAGCGCTGGCGGGAGGTCGACACGCCGAACGGCTCCATCAAAGCGCTGCTGCCGCCGGTGACCATGGAGGGCGTCGAGCCGCGCATGGGCGCGGTCCCCTCCGTGGGGCAGCACACCCGCGCCATCCTCGGCGAGCTGGGATTCGACGAGGAGTTCGTCGCCCGCCTCACACGCGAAAACGCCATCTGACCGATCGCTGTTAAGATCCCCCCAATTGCCCTATGGTCCGCCGGTAATGTAACTCTCGAGCTGCTTGATCGTGAATTCTCGCTCAGAGATAACAGCTTTGACCACATCGCCGATGGAAATGAGGCCGACCAATTTGTCTTCTTCGAAAACGGGCAGATGACGAATGCGCTTATCGGTCATAAGCGCCATGCATTCATCTACCGATTGGCTGGGACGGACAGTAGTGACCTCAGATGTCATGATTTCTCTTACAGAGGTTTCCTTGGAGGCTTTTCCCTTCAAAATAACCTTCCTGGCGTAATCCCGCTCCGAAAAAATCCCTGCGAGGCTCTCCCCATCCAGTGCGACTAATGCCCCGGTATTCTTTTCGGCCATCAATTCAAGCGCAGAAAAAACAGTCGCATCTGGAGAGACCGACCAAATCTGATTTCCCTTTGCCCGCAAAATATCGCGTACGGTTATCATGGCTCTGCCCTCCGTAGAATCCTGTTTATCATTTCCTTGGCACGTGCAACCTACGACTTTAGAGCCGCAAAGAGCCTGTTCAGGCTTTCCTTAGCGTCGCCGAAAAGCATCATGCACTTCGGGTCGTAGTAGAGGTCGTTGTCCACACCGGAAAAGCCCGGCCGCAAACTACGCTTGAGCACAATGATCGATTTCGCCCGGTCGACCTCCAGGATCGGCATTCCGTAAAGCGGGCTGTTCCTATCATTCTTTGCAGCAGGGTTCGTGACATCATTGGCCCCTATAACCAGAGCGATATCGGCTTCGGGGAAGTAGGGGTTGATCTGCTCCATCGCGTACAATTGGTCGTAGGGGACATTCGCCTCCGCGAGCAGGACATTCATGTGCCCAGGCATGCGTCCGGCCACCGGGTGGATGGCGTATTTCACGTTGATGCCGCGCTTCATCAGCAGGTTCGCCAACTCCGCAACGCCGTGCTGGGCCTGTGCAACCGCCATGCCGTACCCTGGAACGATGATGACGGAGCGCACGTCGTCCAATAGAACTGTGACCTCTTCAGGGGAGATACTGCACACGGTCCCTTTCGCTTCCGCTTCCCGGTCGCCCTCCTTCTTTTCTACTTTGCCGAAGGCGCCAAACAGGACATTAAGGGCCGAGCGATTCATCGCCTTGCACATCAGCAGAGAGAGGAGGAAACCGGAGGTTCCGTCCAGGGAGCCGGTAATGATCTGAATTTTGTTCATGAGCACAAAGCCCATTGCCGCATCGGCGAGACCGCCATAGGAATTCAGGAGCGCGATGACCACCGGCATGTCCGCCGCCCCGATGGGAATGACCAACAGAAACCCGAAAACAAATGCCAGACCAACCACGATGGTGAACAACGTCCCCGAAGGCGGCATGATGACCAGGTAGATAAGGCTCCCTGCGATCACCGCAAGCAAGCTGAGATTAAAGATGTTCTGTCCCTTGTAGGTAATGGGATGTCCTGGCAACAGCCCCTGGAGCTTCGCGGCAGCCATGAGGCTCCCGGTAAAGGTCAGGCCGCCGACGACCACCTCGAAACCGAGGGCTGTCATGATCACCATATCGAGCTCACCCTGGTGACGGAAGTACTCGGAAATTCCTACCAGGCAGGCCGCCAGCGCCCCGAGCGAATGGGAAAGGGCTGTCCGTTGGGGCACGGCCGTCATGGGAATCCGGAGCCCCATTGTGCCTCCGATGACGGAGCCGATGAAGATGCCGATGATGATCCATTTATAAGTGACGATCTCGTGGTGGAACAGGGTTCCCGCGACGGCCATTAACATGCCCAACTC